>QJWQ01000180.1 GCA_003235325.1 Gammaproteobacteria bacterium
GTCAGCGCGGTACCTCTCCTGGATCTGCCGGGCGACATCAAAAAGCTGGCTCAGATCGATGGTGTTTCCGACCAGGCGATCATAGAGCGGGCGCAGGACCGCGTCAGTATAGATCGTGCCGCCTTCGATCCTGAGGTCGCGCAATACGAATGAGAGCTTTGCCGCCGTGGCGCCGACGGCCTGCTCCGGCGAAGGGATGATAACGGGCGCGGGCGCCTGCTCGGTCAGGGGCAGCGGTTGCTGTTGTGGAAATCCCGGCTCCGCCGGTGCCGGCAGCTGTTGTGCCGCGACCGGAACGACCGCCGCCAACAGCGCAACAGCAACCATCAGCTTAGTCGCCAAAACCCGGTTTAAACTGGACAGGGTGCGTGGCAGCGTCAGTATCCGTTTCTTTGAACCGATTAAAATGACGCCTGCTACCGCCGGTACCAAAATCCGTTTAATCACCCTGCAGACTAAGCTGTGCGACATGATCCCCCTGGGGCTCTTTATTTTTCGTGTTATTGATGGGATTTGTTTGGTGTGCCGTCAGACTGAAGGCACGGATACGTGCAATCGGGACAGGCTCAAAAATCAACAGGATATAAGACGCCTATCTGAACAACTGTACGACCGGGATCATCCCCAAAATCCACGCTGATGAGTATAAGCGAATATCAGGTTTCATGGGCGTTTGCGGCAATTTAACAGCAAAACTTAACCACAGTGCGGAAATTCGACAAATCCTATGACGGACCTCAATGGATTTGGCTGCCTGGCAGGATATCTACAATAACGAACGCAACCACTGGGTCAGAATGTGCTGCGGCAGAACGCGGAGGGCGTCGCTACTGGCAGGCAAAAGAATCTGGCGGGAAAAGTTGGCGAACTGAATTTGACCTGACAGACACCTTTTGAAAACCGCTAGCTGTCAGATCCGGTCTGAATGACTATAAATAACTATAATTAACATTTCACTTAATCTTTAAAACGTATTTTTTTGTTTTATATGATTATTTATTTTTTCGAAGCTGGCCCTTATTGCCCATGGTAATACCAATTCTGGCAATAAATTCCAGCAGATCCTCTTTATCATCGAACTGGTCGGCAAACCCCTGATGGAAACAGGCCTCGACAGCACCCTGAACCAGCGCCCAGGCGGCGAGGTAGTGGTAGTAGGGAGGGACCTCCTCGAGAACACCCTTTTCGATCAGGGCTTCAACCATGTCATTTAACGCCGAGGCGCTCGAGCGCCTGGTGGTGTGAACCTCCTGCAACTGATCGATAACCTCTGGATTCGATTCCAGCCGCATCTCCAGTTGTTGCACCAACCTGTCCTTGGCCGGATTCTCCAGACGCGATTTGAAATAGGCGCCCGCCGCGGCTCCGGGATCGCCTCGTCGGTTGGCTTCGATACCCAGGGCCAGGTTCCGGGATATTTTCTGCTCGTATTCCAGGACGATGCGAACCATGATTTCCGACTTGCTCTGAAAATGCTTGTAGACAGTTCCCTTGCCAATGCCTGCCCGGCGAGCTATCTGGGACACGGTCACCTGGTCGATACCTTCGCTTAGAAATAGTGCGGTGGCGGCGTCGACAATACTTTGTTCCCTGGCAAGAAAGCGCCTTTTCTTTTCTCTTATCTTTTCGGTGATGCTGTTCATCGCTGGAAGGAAAATCGTGAAGGCTGTGGCTTCAATACAATTTATGACCCTATCGCCTATGAAGTCAATGTAGCGACTGTAATGATTACGACATAATCCCTTCTAGCAGGTAATCTGGCCCTTTCCAAAAGAAGCTAAAATGTGGCTGTGCTACACTTCTGCGCTGCTATTCCTCCAACAAGACCCAGCTGATCTTACACCAGAGAGCAAAAGCCAGGCCCCATGGTCGTTGCAGTCCCCAGATTCAGTCGCATCATTGGCGCAGCCGGTATTGATCCTGGCGAGAACCTGAGCGCCAAACGCCTTGGCATCGTCTTTGAAGTCCCGATGCTGATGGCGGCATTCTGGATATTGCTGAACTGGTGGGCACAGCGTCAGGGCCTGGCCAGCGAGGAGCAGATCCGGCTCTACGACCTTTTACTCTGGGCGCTTTTTGTTACCGAAACCAGCATATTGTCCCTGGTAGTCACCAACACCTGGCGATATATCAGATTCAACTGGCTAAATCTGATCATCATCGCCCTGGGCCTGCCCCTGTTACTGGGCTGGGATATTCACCTGGGCGCCTTGCGACTGTTACGTCTGATGATTGTCTTTTCTCTCCTGCTGCATGTGGGCGGGAGAGTTCGCAAGATGCTGTCTCGAAATGAACTGGGAACCACCCTGCTCGCCAGCGCCATTGTCATCGTCATGGCTGGTGTCATGATGGCTGCCATAGATCCTGCCATCCACTCACCGGCTGAGGGTATCTGGTGGGCCTGGGTTACCGTCACCACAGTCGGGTACGGGGATATTGTTCCCGTTTCCAATATCGGCAAGGCGCTGGCGAGTCTGGTAATTCTCCTGGGTATCGGTTTGTTCTCGATGATTACAGCTTCATTCGCAGCTTTCTTCATCAGCCAGAAGGAAGAAGTCATTCTCGATGAAGAAAAGGAACTGTATCGACGCGTGGCTGAAATGGATGATCGCCTGGAGAGGCTGGAGGGCAAGCTTGACGATTTCCTGGCTCAGGAAAAAGAACAGCGAGACATAAAATAGCGAAAAGGACCGCAATTCACCACTTCAGAGTCCGGAATAGCAACCAGAACAGCAGAAAGTTGTAGGGATTTACAGCAATGGCTGAGATGCTATAATCCGCGCCCACCCAGCACCAGCGACAGTCGGAGAGTAGCTCAGCCTGGTAGAGCACTGCCTTCGGGAGGCAGGGGTCGCAGGTTCAAATCCTGTTTCTCCGACCAATTTCAAAAAGGTCCGTTCCGGACACATGGAGATGCCCGGTCACAGTGATGTGGCGTCTTCACTTTTACCTGGCGGGTTTTCACTTCCGCCTGTCAAGGCATCGGTTGTAATCTCTTCGGTATTGCTGAAAAGCTGCCAATTATCCAACGGAATATTACTGAAAGCCTGTTGATATCGCTCATTTTCAGGTCTATCGCCGTTAGTGTTGCGAATCAGAATTCTCTGAATCTGTGACGGATAACGCCTGGCAAAATCGCCATAAACTTCCGGGTCCTGTTCGCCGTTGTCACCGATCAATATAAACTGCCGCCGGGGAAAGCGACGCAAAATCTGGTCAATCTGTTTAGGTTTTGTTTCGGTTCCTTTTTTAAATAAATCAAACAAACTCTTATCCCGAAAACGGACAGATTTCAGATTCAGTGTCGCTGGTGGAAAGCCTGCCTTGCCCAGGAATTCCTGTAGCGGCCCATACAGCTGCCAGGGGCTCGAGGAGACAAAGTGGAAGGCAATATTTTGAGCCGCCAGCTGCCGGTACAAGGGCGACATACCTTCAACTTCCCGGAAATTCCTGTAGAAAGTATTTTCAAACAGTCGCTTGCGGTCACCCACCTGGGTGATTTTTACGGTGTCGTCTATATCGCTGATGACGCTGACTCCCACAGGGGCAACCAATTGCACATCCCCTTCAAATCGACGCGTATCATTCAGATCGGTTACCGCAAAATAATGCAGGCGACTCTGGACAGAAAAGGCACTAACCACATCCACTGGCAGCTTTAGGATCTCTACAGTATGACCATTTGCGCTGGTTTCTGGCAGTTCAATATCCTGACCGGCAATGCGAATGACAATTTTTTTTCCGCGTTCATTATCGGCGATCAGTAAATTGACTCGCTCGCGAAAATTACCCTCATTTTCCGGCGTCACTTTCAGGTTGTATTTTTTTGCCAGCAGCGCTGCTCCCAGCTTCTTGCGAATAACGCTGTCCTGGGGCTGGTAGACCCAGGCATGAATGGGCAAATGCCAATACCGATTGTCGTCATCAAGCCAGCCGGCAGTATTGAAAAAGATAACATTCTCATCGAGTTTGATGTCTGAATGGATTTCCGGCATATCGTCAATTCTCTCAAATGCACAATTGTCCCAGCCATAACCCCATCGCCAGGGCAACAGGGAACAGGGCTGGCCACCAACGCGCACAGCCAGATACATTAATTCAGCGGTGATCAAAAACGCCTGACGAACACTGTCCTCCGGTACGGAATATTTCTGGCTCAGTTCCGGCGCCAACCTGACTCCAGTGTCGACAACGCATTGCCGGAGTTCCTGGTCCGCCTGCATTCGCCTGGCATAACCGTCAACAGCTTTGCCTTGCCAATAAACCCTGTCGTGGGTAAGACAACAGGACTCCCAGGGGGGTTTGGTACCGTAATGCTCTTTAAAACCGGGCATTGTCCTGGCGAGCATTTCCCAGCCCTCGGATTGCTTGCCACTGCAACCGTCAGAAGTAAACGGTCTGATTTCGCCTTTGGCTTGTACAGATTGCAGTTGCCGCAAACGCAACTCTTCGAATTTGCGCGCACCTTCCTCCAGCCAGGACTGGGCAGTCGCCGATGATGCTATCAGAAGGCCCGTGAGCAGAAGGCCCGCTATCAGAAGCCAGAGAATCGGGCGACCGGGATTGCGCTCAGTTAGCATCTGCCATTTTGCCTACAACCACTATGGGGTTTAACAGTCGGACTTCCCTGGCGAGTCAACGAGCCGAAACTGTGCTTCGGGTAACGGGTACCAGGCTACGCCGTCGAAGTGACGACGAAGCACAAACGGGTGGTATTCTCAATCGTGGCCTGTGTCGGCCGGAATCGGTTTCAGGGAAACTTTGACATCAGCATTCTGTGCCCGGTGCCGTAACCAGTGGTCCATCAGCACCAGCGCCAGCATGGCCTCGGCGATAGGGGTGGCCCTGATGCCGACACAGGGATCGTGTCGGCCGGTGGTGACCACATCTATGGCCTCGCCTTTGGTGTCGATGGAGCGTCCGGGAATGCGCAGGCTGGAGGTGGGCTTCAGTGCCAGATTGGCAATAATATCCTGACCGGTGGAGATGCCACCCAACACGCCGCCGGCATGGTTGGAAAGAAAACCCCGGGGTGTCATTTCATCCCTGTGTTCGGTGCCCTTCTGGTTGACGGCGTCAAAACCGGCACCAATCTCGACGCCCTTGACCGCATTGATGCTCATCAGGGCGTGAGCGATATCCGCGTCCAGACGATCAAATATCGGCTCACCGAGACCGGGCGGAACGCCGGTGGCGACCACGGTGATTTTGGCCCCGATGGAGTTGCCCTCTTTGTTCAGGGCCTGCATGTAAGCCTCCATCTCTGCCACCTTGTCCGGGTCCGGGCAGAAAAACGGGTTGTTGCCGACCTCATCCCAGACCACCTTTTCAATGGCAATGGGACCCAACTGGCTCAGATAACCGCGAATCCTGATCCCGTGGCGATGTAACAGGTATTTTTTGGCTATGCCACCTGCGGCGACTCGCATCGCGGTTTCTCGAGCCGAGGACCGTCCTCCGCCCCGATAGTCACGAATGCCGTATTTCTGCTGATAGGTATAGTCGGCGTGAGCCGGCCGGAACTGGTCCTTGATATTGGAATAGTCCTTTGAGCGCTGATCGGTATTTTCAATGAGCAGGCCGATGGGTGTGCCGGTGGTAACGCCTTCAAACACCCCGGAAAGAATTCGAACCTGGTCCGCCTCCCGGCGCTGGGTGGTGAACCGCGACTGACCTGGCTTGCGTCGATCCAGATCGACCTGCAAATCCGCCTCGCAGAGCTCCAACCCGGGGGGGCAGCCATCGACGACGCAACCCAGTGCCGGCCCATGGCTTTCACCAAATGAGGTCACCGTGAACAACTTTCCAAATGAATTACCAGACACGCCCTTCTCCCATTCAATCTGCTTCGTCTAACACATGAGTGGCGGCAACCAGTTGATCTCTGGACAGGACAAACACGCCATCGCCGCCCCGTTCGAAATCCACCCAGGTAAAGGGCAATTCCGGAAAGGCCTGTTCCAGATTGACCCAGGAGTTGCCCACCTCGACAATGAGCACCGCGTCGTCTGCCATATAATCAACAGCCTCGCGCAACAGCCGGCGAGTAAAGTCCAGACCATCTTCACCGGAAGCCAGGGCCAGAGCTGGTTCATGACGGTATTCGGCGGGTATGGCTGCCAGATCCTTGGCATCGACGTAGGGTGGATTGGCGACAATCAGGTCATATTTTTTGCCCTGAAGCCCCTGAAACAGGTCGGAAATTACGGTCGTTACCCTGTCCTCCAGGCCGTGATCAAACAGGTTGCGGCGGGCAACCTCCAGTGCATCGGGACTAATATCACTGAGATCCACCAGACTGTCCGGAAAGGCGTAGGCGCAGGCGATACCTATACAGCCACTGCCGGTACAGAGGTCGAGAATCCGGGTTGGCGCCTGACTGATCCAGGGCTGCATTCCCTGTTCAATCAGTTCCGCCAGGGGCGATCGGGGAATCAGTACCCGTTGATCGACATAGAATTCCAGACCTGCAAACCAGGCCTTTCCGGTCAGGTAAGGCGCGGGCATTCGCTCCTGAATTCGTCTCTCGAGGAGTTGAACGATGCAGTGCTTTTCGTCTCCCGTCAGGGCTGCGTCCATGATGCCGGCATCAACTGGAGGAGCAAGATGGATCGCATGCATCACCAGAACCGCCGCCTCATCCCAGGCATTATCAGTGCCATGACCGAACCACAACCCCGCCTCGACAAATCGACTGGTGCCCCAGCGGATAAAATCCCGAATGGTGCGCAGCTCTTGAAATAACTGGCTTCGATCGTTCAAGCACGACACTCCAAAAGTCGGCTATTGTACCTGCCACCGGTAAATTTCGCTTTACCTTTATAGCCAGCTCACGTAATTTATGCGGCCGTTTTGAATTGTTGGATTGGTCGGTTTTTAAAATGAAAGAAGCTTTTGCAAACATCATCAAAAGCATCGGGGAAGATCTCTCTCGACCGGGACTGGCCGACACCCCGCTCAGGGCGGCAAAAGCATTTGAGTACCTGACGCGGGGTTACCACCAGAACCTGGACGACGTCATCAATGGCGCCCTGTTTCCCAGCGATGCCAGTGAAATGGTGATCGTCAAGGACATTGAGCTTTATTCACTCTGCGAGCACCACCTGTTGCCATTTGTCGGCAAATGCCATGTTGCCTACATTCCCAACGGCCAGGTTCTGGGGTTGTCCAAGGTAGCCCGTATCGTCGACATGTACGCCCGCCGTTTGCAAATCCAGGAAAATCTGGCGACTCAGATTGCCAACACCATCGAGGACGTCACTGGCGCCTATGGCGTTGCAGTCATTATCGAGGCACAGCACATGTGCATGATGATGCGTGGCGTCGAGAAACAGAACTCGATAATGAAAACGTCGGCGATGCTGGGCACCTTTCGCACCAACCAGTCAACCCGGACGGAATTGCTGGCCCTAATCTGACCAATCAGGCAAAAGATCCGGGACCCGTTGCGGGTTTGTCATCACCGGGTATAAAAATTGTCCCGATGAACAATCTAGGGCCTTTGCAGCACCGGTGACCTGGCCACAGGCAATCCCGTTCAGGGGTGAACCTGCGCAATCAGCCGACTGCCGCCCCGGGCAAAATATTCTGTTTCCAGAGCAGAAAGCGTGGCAGTGGCCATAGATGCCAATTCAGGCCGATCAGTCAGCCATGACAACAGACTACCCATGAACGGCTGATGGCCGACGACAAGAATCTGTCTGCCTCCGGTTTCGACAACCAGGGGATCCAGCGCCGAAATACTGGAATCTGGCAGCAAGGACTTTGAAAACAGCAATTGTCCCCGAAATCCCATTTCCCGAATGACAATAGCCGTTGTTTGCCGGGCACGGGTATAGGGGCTGCTGATGATGGTATCAAGGTTCTGCAGATGGTTGCGGCACAGATTAACCGTTGCCGCCACCTCGACTTCACCGCGTCGTGTCAGCTTGCGATCCGGATCCGCTACGTTTGCAAATTCGGCTTCCCCGTGTCTCAGCAAAAAAAGCAGCACCGTGCAGTCGCTTACCGGGATCAGGTGGTTTTGTCAGTGTTGCTGCCGTCAGAATCCGCCTGATCGTCAGTTTTAGCGGATGTATCCTGTGTATCAACATCGGCAGACGGGGCTGAATCACTGTCCCTGGGACCTGATTCGTTATTTTCGGCTGGCGTTTCACCTGGATCCGGCGTTGATCCGGCGTCGATTTCCGGCCAATCAGAAAATGGGAATGGCTTTGATTCGCTATTGAAGGTAATGAACAGCAATGCCTGCAGACACCATTTTGCCGTGCCCTGCCCCAGATTGCGCAAATTGATGTTGTCACTGCCGCTGAAAAGCACCAACAGAAACTGCAACACGGCCACGACCCAGATTACCAGTCTTGCCAGGGCCAGCAGCAACCCGAACAGGATCATGTATATCAACCGTATCCAGGTGTCCGGATTGGCCAGGTTTGAAGATGATTGATTGCTCATTTATCGATTCCTACTCTGAATTCAACATCATCACTTTGTTCTGACAGCATCATGTCCCTGAGAACCCTGGATACCGATTTCTTGCAGAACAGAATGTTATAGAGTGCCGTAGCCAACGGCATGTATACCCCGAGTTCGTCGGCTTTCTCCTTGACGATACGGGTAGTATTGACTCCTTCTGCCACCTGTCCGATATCCTTGATCGCTTCCTCCAGCGATTTACCTTTACCGAGCGCCATACCGACCCGAAAATTTCGGCTCAGGGGCGAAGTGCAGGTAACAAAAAGATCCCCGACACCACTCAGGCCAAGAAATGTCATGGGATTGGCGCCCAGGCGTGTCGCAAAGCGGGTCATCTCGGCGAGACTGCGGGTAATCAGTACGCTCATGGTATTCTGGCCAACGTCCATTGCCGCAGCCATCCCCGCCTCGATGGCATAAATATTCTTCAGTGCCCCCGCCAATTCGACGCCGTAGCGATCGCTGTTGGCATAGACGCGAAAGTAGGGCGTCGCCAGCAGTTGCTGTACGCGAGCACAGACTTCCTTGGATTCACTGGCGATAACCGTAGCCGTGATTTGTTTCTGGACGATTTCTCCGGCGATGTTGGGCCCGCTGATAACGCCGACTCGAGGACTGTCAAGCTCCTCGAGCAATATCTGGCTCATCAATTTGAAGCTCTCGCCCTCGATGCCTTTCGCCGTACTGACCACCATGGTATTGGCCGGAATATAGGCAGCAGCTTGCCGACACACGCTGCGAAAAGATTTGCTGGGAATAGAGAAAAAAACCAGTTCGGCACCTGCCAGAGCATCGGCGAGATGACTGGTAATATCGAGGCTGTCAACAAGCCGATATCCAGGCAGATACTGGCTGTTCTCATGCGTCTCCCGGCAACGAAGGGCCTTTTCTTCATTGCGCATCCACAGAGACACCAGGTGGCCATTACCTGAAATCATGTTGGCAATGGCTGTGCCAAAACTGCCGCCACCCAGCACTGCAATCTTTGTTTTATTATTCATTCAGCACCCTGCCAATGGACGTGATCGGCAAATTATAGGGGTATTCCCTTACCCCCTGCCACGGTTTTACCCAGTGGTCTGAAGCAACAGGCGGTTCAGGCGCTGCACAAAAAGGGCCGGATCGGCCAGTTGATCTCCGGAGGCCAGCACAGCCTGATCGAAGAGTATATTGGCCAGATCTGAACTCTTGTCTTCGCCCAGTTCTCCCAGGCGGCGCACAAGCGGGTGGGACGGATTGATTTCCAGCACCGGTTTGCTTTCCGGGACTTCCTGCCCCGCGGCTTCAAGGATGCGTCGCATCTGGACGCCGATATCACCGTCGCTCAGAACCAGGCAGGCCGGAGATTCAGTCAGTCTGCGGGTAGTCCGGACATCCGCCACTTTTTCGCCGAGCAGTGATTTCAGGGTTGCCGCAACATCCGTTGTATCCTTTTTATCGTCGTCATCTGCGGCTGTATCGGTCTCGCCGGTGAATTTACTCAGGTCCAGTTCTCCACGGCTGACATCCTGAAATGCCTTACCTTCGAATTCACGCAGGTGGCTCATCAACCATTCGTCAATCCTGTCGCTGAGCAGCAAAACTTCGACGCCGTTTTTACGAAACACCTCCAGGTACGGACTGCTGGAAGCGGCTGTATGGCTGTCCGCAATCAGATAAAAAATCTTGTCCTGACCGTCTTTCATCCTTCCTATATAGTCGTTGATGGATACCGTCTCCTCGCCGCCCTGATTGTGCGTGGAAGCAAATCGCAGCAGTTGGGCAATCTTTTCCCGGTTGGCGAAGTCCTCAGCAGGACCTTCCTTGAGCACTGTGCCAAAATTCTCCCAGAATTTGCTGTAGTCCTCAGGGCTGTCCTGGGCCATTTTCTCCAGGGCATCCAGGACACGCTTGGTCAATCCGGTTCGAATACTGTCCACCGCCGGGCTGTTCTGGAGAATTTCCCGGGAAACATTGAGGGGCAGATCATTGCTGTCGACTACGCCCTTGATAAAACGCAGATAGAGAGGAAGGAACTGTTCAGCGTCATCCATGATAAAGGTGCGCTGGACATACAGTTTCAACCCCCTTGGCGCCTCGCGCTGATAAAGGTCGAATGGCGGTTTGGAGGGAAAATAGAGCAGGCTGGTGTATTCCAGCTTGCCTTCCACCCGGTTGTGCAGCCAGCGCATTGGTGGCGAGAAATCGTGGGAAACGTGTTGGTAAAACGCCTTGTAATCGTCGTCACTGATTTCACTGCGGGGCCTGACCCAGAGCGCCTTGGCGGAGTTGACGGTTTCCCATTGGGTCTCGGATTCGGCTTCGGCATCAGCCTTGCTGTCGTCAACATCGACTTTCTTTTTCATCATCACCGGCACTGCCAGGTGATCCGAATACTTTTTGATGATGGAACGCAATCGCCAGGGACTGCCGAATTCCTTCTTCTCTTCCTTGAGGTGCAGAGTGATGGTTGTGCCCCGCTCTTCCCGATAGGCTGCTGCTATCTGGTACTGGGCTTCCCCGGCGCAGGTCCAGAGCACGGCCTGATCGGCGGCAAGACCGGCGCGACGTGTCAACACCGTGACCCTGTCGGCCACGATAAATGAGGAATAGAAACCGACACCAAACTGGCCGATTAACTGGGAATCCTTTTTCTGATCACCACTCAGGGATTTCAGGAACTCAGACGTTCCGGATTTTGCGATAGTCCCCAGATTGTCAATCACCTCATCCCGGGACATACCGATGCCATTATCTGAAACGGAAATGGTACCGGCTTTTTCATCGACGTCGATTCGGATTTGCAGATCGCTATCATTTTCATAGAGGTCGGCGTTAGCCAGGGCTTCAAAACGAAGCTTGTCGCAGGCATCAGACCCGTTGGATATAAGCTCCCTCAAGAAGAGTACATTATGGCTGTACAGAGAATGGATCATCAGGTGCAGCAATTGCCGCGCTTCTGTCTGGAACCCCAGGGTTTCGATTGTTTCAGCTTTACTCATGGTCTTATCTCCTTTGCACTGACAAACGATTGATCTCTGGGGCTTCAAGGTGGGGACAAATTCCCCGATTTCAAGTCTTGTGGATTCGCAGTCCCTACGTATAGAAATGAACAGGCGGCCGAAGCCGCCTGTATGGAGTGATGTATGTGGGTATTTACACCGGTGTGTTAATTACCATTTGGTAATTTCTGACAGGGCACCACCGATATCTGCCAGACTTCTGACAGTCTTGACACCGGCATCTTCCAGCGCGGCGAATTTCTCCTCTGCGGTGCCCTTGCCACCAGAAATAATGGCGCCTGCATGGCCCATACGTTTTCCGGCTGGTGCAGTGACACCGGCAATATAGGAAACCACCGGCTTGGTGACGTTGGCCTTGATAAAGGCCGCGGCCTCTTCTTCGGCAGTACCACCAATTTCACCGATCATCACAATAGCCTCTGTTTTTTCGTCTTCCTCGAACAGGGCCAGGATATCAATAAAGTTGGAACCCGGAATCGGGTCACCACCGATACCGACACAGGTCGACTGGCCAAACCCGTGATCGGTTGTTTGCTTGACTGCCTCGTAGGTAAGAGTGCCGGAACGGGAAACAATTCCCACTTTTCCCGGCAGGTGAATATGACCGGGCATGATGCCGATTTTGCATTCTCCGGGGGTAATCACACCCGGGCAATTGGGGCCTATAAGTCGAACACCCAACTGGTCACAAACCACCTTGCAGTCCAGCATGTCGAGGGTTGGGATACCCTCGGTAATACAGACGATCAGCTTGATCCCGGCATTGGCCGCTTCAAGAATCGAGTCCTTACAAAACGGAGCCGGCACGTAGATCACCGAGGCCTCGGCACCGGTTGCGGTGACAGCGTCCGCAACAGTATTGAATACGGGCAATTGCAGGTGCTGGCTGCCACCCTTGCCCGGAGTGACGCCGCCCACCATCCTGGTACCGTAGGCTATGGCCTGCTCTGAATGAAACGTTCCCTGGGCGCCGGTAAAGCCCTGACAAATGACTCTGGTATTGCTGTTGATCAATATACTCATTTACGCACTTCCTTTCGCGGCAGCAACGACAGACTGGGCTGCGTCGGTAAGACTGGTGGCCGCAATAATATTCAGGCCACTATCAGCAAGTATGCTTGCGCCGGCTTCGGCATTGTTGCCTTCCAACCGGACCACGACCGGTGCCGAGACCCCG
This sequence comes from Gammaproteobacteria bacterium, assembly GCA_003235325.1. Taxonomy (GTDB): domain Bacteria; phylum Pseudomonadota; class Gammaproteobacteria; order Pseudomonadales; family Porticoccaceae; genus SZUA-272. The sequence continues at coordinate 12,655 of QJWQ01000180.1, forward strand.
ATTTCTGCGACGGCGCCAATAATACCCTCTGCAATAAGGTCACAGCGAACGATGCCACCAAAGATATTGACCAGTACAGCCTTGACCTTGTCATCGGAGAGAATGATCTTGAAGGCCTCTTTTACCCGCTCCCGAGTGGCGCCACCGCCAACATCAAGAAAATTGGCGGGGAAACCACCGTGAAGTTTGACGATGTCCATGGTGCCCATGGCCAGACCGGCACCGTTGACCATACAACCGATATTGCCATCCAGTGCCACGTAATTGAGGTCCCACTTGGCGGCGTGAGCTTCACGGGGGTCCTCCTGGCTGGCATCGTGCATGGCTCGTATCTTGGGTTGCCGGTAAATTGCATTGCCATCGACAATCACCTTGGCGTCTAGGCAATGCAAATTGCCTTCCGAGGTAATAACCAGAGGATTGATTTCCAGCAGGGACAGATCGCATTCCTTGAACAACTTCGCCAGTTTGAGGAATATCCCGGTAAATTGCTTGATCTGGTCCCCCGTCAAATCCAACTTGAAAGCCAGTTCCCGAGCCTGGTAGGGCTGTGCACCCACCAGAGGATCGATGGTCGCCTTGAGAATTTTTTCCGGTGTTTCATGCGCAACTTTTTCGATTTCGACACCGCCTTCCGTTGAGGCCATAAAGACGATACGACGGCTACCGCGATCGACGACAGCGCCGAGGTAGAGTTCCCTGGCGATGTCGGTGCATGATTCTACAAGTATCTGGTTGACCGGTTGACCGCTGGCATCTGTCTGGTAGGTCACCAAACGGTTGCCCAGCCATTTCTTGGCGAAATCGGCGATTTCTTCAGAGGAACTCACCAGCTTTACTCCGCCCGCCTTGCCGCGACCACCGGCGTGGACCTGGGCCTTGACCACCCATTTATTCCCGCCGATGTCCTTGGTGGCCCCAACAGCCTCCGAAACGCTTTCCGCGGCAATACCCTTGGACACAGGCAAGCCGTATTCGGCAAAGAGTTGCTTTGCCTGATACTCGTGTAGATTCATGTTTTATCCCGTTATTGACTGAACGTATTCCCGCCTATTTCTTTCGTTTGTTGGGAATGTGGATAGCATGATTGTTGACGGCAAGAGCCGCCTCGTGCACGGCTTCGGACAGGGTAGGATGTCCGAAAACCATCATGCCGATATCTTCCGCACTGGAACCGAATTCCATGGCGATAGCTGCCTGTTGAACCAGGTCCGCCGCTGACGGGCCGACGATGTGACAACCCAGTATTCGGTCTGTCTCAGCGTGGGCAATCATTTTCACCATGCCCTCACCTTCATCCGCAGCCAGGGCCCGGCCACTGGCGACAAAGGGAAACGAACCGGCCTTGTAGGGTTCACCGGCCTGCTTCAGTTGCTCCTCGGTCTTGCCCACAGAGGCAACCTCGGGGTGGGTGTAGATGACGTTTGGAATGATGTCGTAATTCATCTGGGTTTTGTGCCCGGCAATTCGCTCGGCCACCATTACGCCTTCCTCCGAGCCCTTGTGAGCCAGCATCGGCCCACGAACCACATCGCCCACTGCCCAGACACCCGGGGCATTGGTTGCACAATTGTCGTTGACATAAATGAAGCCGCGTTCATCGGTATTGACGCCGCAATCCGGGGCTAAAAGACCTTCAGTATAGGGTCGCCGGCCGACACAGACGATAAGTTTGTCAAAGGTCACCTGTTGTTCCTTGCCCTCCTTGTCCTGGTAGGTCACCAGCACTTCCTTCTTGCCACCATTGTCCATGACCTTGGAGCCGGTGACGCGACAGCTGAGGCGGATTTCAAGACCCTGTTTGGTGAGAATTTTCTGCGCTTCCCGGGCAATACCCTTGTCCATCATCGCCAGGAAGTCCGGCAAGGCTTCCAGCAGGATAACCTTGGAACCCAGTCGGTTCCAGACACTGCCCAGTTCGAGACCGATGACGCCGGCACCGATGACCCCGAGCCTTTCAGGTACAGCCTGTAATTCCAGGGCACCCGTGGAATCGATGATGGTTTCATTATCGACCGGTGAAACCGGGATATTGATCGGAATCGAACCGGTGGCAATGACCACGTGTTCCGCCTCAAGGGTTTTTACGTTGCCGTCATTGTCAGTGTATTCCACCTTTTTGCCGGCCAGGAGTTTGCCCTTGCCAAACAGTGAGGTCACGCCATTGGCCTTGAACAGGCCGCTGATACCATTGGTCAGTTGTTTGACGATGTCCGCCTTGCGCTGGATCATGGCCGGCACGTCCAGCCCAAGTTCCTTGACCGCAATGCCGTGTTTCTTCAACCCGTGATCAATATCGTGGTACTTGTAGGAACTGTCCAGCAGCGCCTTGGAGGGAATGCAGCCAACATTCAGGCAGGTACCACCATTGACACCCTTCCCCTCGGCGTTTTTCCACTTTTCGATACAGGCCGTTTTCAACCCAAGTTGGGCTGCCTTGATCGCACATACATAACCTGCAGGGCCAGCGCCAATTACTATCACATCGTATTTGTCAGACATAGTTCACCCAATTATTTTATTAGTTAATATGTTATAGGCTATATTTCAAGCAAAATCTTGGCTGGATACTCGATCATTTCCTTGATTGCCAGCAGAAATTGTACAGCATCTTTCCCGTCGATGAGACGGTGGTCATAAGAAAGGGCCAAATACATCATCGGCCTGATCCTGATCTCGCCACTTTCGACTACAGGACGCTCCTGAATGGTATGCATCCCGAGGATTGCCGACTGGGGTGGATTCAGAATGGGTGTCGACAGCAGGGATCCAAAAACCCCGCCATTGGTAATTGTAAAGGTGCCACCGGTCATATCCTCTATGCTCAATTTACCGGTTCGCGCCTTGTCACCGTAGTCGATGATGTTGCGTTCGACATCGGCAATACTCATCTGGTCGGCGTTCCTGAGCACGGGAACCACCAATCCCTTTTCGGTTGAGACCGCTACGCCTATGTCCTGATAACCGTGATAAACAATATCGTTGCCATCAATCGAGGCATTGACCACGGGGAACCGTTTTAACGCCTCGACACTGGCCTTGACGAAAAAGCCCATGAAGCCCAGTCGGGTACCATTGTGACTTTTGGCAAACTCGTCCTTGAATTGGGCACGCAATCCCATGACCCGGTGCATGTCGACCTCATTGAAAGTGGTCAGCATGGCAGTGTTCTGGGTCACCTGTAACAATCGCTCGGCGATCCTGCCGCGCATGCGGGTCATGGGAACCCGCTTTTCGACCCGGTCATCAGGGCTACTGCTTAAGGACAGCTGTTCGGATGGTGCGTCAGGCTTTGCAGCTGACGGCGATGGCACCGAAGTCCTTTCAGCAACCGCCGAGGTGGCGACTGGGGAATCAACAGGCTTGAAGTTCTCCACGTCTTCCTTGGTAATCCTGCCGTCCTTGCCGGTACCGGTAATCAGGGCAAGGTCGATATTATTTTCAAGCGCCAACTTGCGGGCATAGGGGCTGGCGATAATCTCCTTTCGGGGCTCACTTGCGACGTCGGCCTGACCAGATTCGGCGCTGGTATCGCCTGCCCCTTCACCGGGTACAATCAGGGCCAGCACCTCGTTACTTAAAACCACATCGCCGACCTGCTTGTACACTTCGGTGAGTACGCCATCGGTAGGTGCGACCACCTCCAGCACGACCTTGTCGGTTTCTACATCCACCAACAATTCATCCCGGTTGACCACATCACCGGGATTTTTGTGCCATCCGGCAATGGAGCCCTCCTGAACGGATTCCGGAAAAGTCGGCGCCTTGATTTCAATGGTCATCTGTTTTTCCTGTTAAAAATTTAGAGAGTCAAAGCTTCATTGATAAATCGATTCTGTTCTTCAAGGTGGGTCGACATATAGCCGGCTGCGGGCGCAGCGGAAGCGGGTCGTCCGACAAAAAACAGGAGCAGGTTGGCGTCATGGCGCTGAATGACACGGCGCATGTGGTGTTGGCTGCTGTACCAGACCCCCTGGTTAATGGGCTCTTCCTGGCACCAGATAACATCCTGTAATTGGCTGTAGCCACTAATTACCGCGAACAGGCCTTCATCATCGAAGGGGTAGAGTTGTTCTATGCGGACAATGGCGACCTCTTCCTGGTTGCGGGCCAGGCGTTCTTCATGAAGGTGGTAATAGACCTTGCCCGTGCACAGCACCAGCCGTTTCACCTTGGCAGGATTCGCGAATTCATCTTCTATCACGGTTTTGAAACCGCCATAGGCCAATTCCTCAAGGGTGGATGTGGCGAGTTTGTGGCGAAGTATCCACTTCGGGCTCAACACTACCAGGGGTCTGCGCATGGGTCGAATCGCCTGACGGCGAATCATATGAAACATTTGAGCCGGCGTGGTGGGAATACAGACCTGGATATTGTGTTCGGCGCAGAGTTGCAGATAGCGCTCAAGTCGCGCCGAAGAATGTTCAGGTCCCTGCCCCTCATAACCGTGGGGCAATAAAAGGGTCAAACCGCACAGGCGACCCCACTTGTGTTCACCACTGGTAATGAACTGGTCTATAACCACCTGGGCGCCATTGGCAAAGTCACCAAACTGGGCTTCCCAGATGACCAGGCCCTGAGGGCTGGTGGTGGCATACCCGTATTCAAACGCCAGGACCGCCTCTTCCGAAAGCAGGGAGTCATAGATATCAAATCTGGGCTGGTCCTCACGAAGATGCTTCAGGGGAATATAGGGTCGACCATTTTTCTGATTATGGACAACCGCATGGCGGTGAGAAAAGGTTCCACGACCGCAGTCCTGACCGGTAATTCTGATCGGATAGCCCTGTTCCAGCAAAGTGGCATAGGCCAGCAGCTCTGCCATGCCCCAGTTCAGGGGCAGAGCACCGCCGGACATTTTGCGGCGGTCGTCGTAAATTTTTTCCACTTGCCGATGGACACTAATACCGTCCGGCACCTGGATCATGCGCAGAGCGACACTTTTCAGGGACTGCAGGTCATAGCCGGTATTCGCCTGCAGGTCCCAGTCATGGCCGAGATAGGGAGACCAGTCGACAAAGAGCTTGCTGTCGGGTTCTGACACCAGGTTGTGCACCACATACTCTCCGCGATCCAGACGGTCCCGGTAATCGGTAGCCATATCGTCGGCATCACTTCTGCTGATGACTCCTTCTGACACCAGCTTTTCAGCATAAAGGGTTCGCGTCGACCGATGGCTGCGGATTTTCTGGTACATCATCGGCTGGGTGGCCGAAGGCTCGTCTGTTTCATTGTGGCCGCGACGACGATAACAGACCAGGTCTATGACCACGTCTTTCTTGAACTGGTACCGATAGTCCATGGCCACCAGAGTGGCGAACATGACGGCGTCAGGATCATCGCCGTTGACGTGAAATATCGGCGCCTGGATCATCTTGGCCACATCGGTACAGTACTCGGTGGAGCGGGTATCTTCCTTGCGACTGGTGGTAAAACCAATCTGGTTGTTAAGCACGATGTGGATCGAACCACCCGTTTTATAGGCCCGGGTCTGGGACAGCTGAAAGGTCTCCATGACCACACCCTGACCGGCAAAGGCGGCATCGCCGTGAATGATGATCGGTACGACCTGATTGCCCTCCGGATCATTGCGGCGATCCTGGCGTGCCCGGCCGGAACCAATGACAACGGGTGAGGCGATTTCCAGATGCGAGGGGTTAAAACCCAGGGCCAGGTGAACCTCGCCCCCCGGGGTCATGACGTTGGAGGAGAATCCCTGGTGATACTTGACGTCACCGGAAGTGTTGATAATTTTCTTGCCGGCAAATTCATCAAACAGTTCTGTGGGATTCTTGCCCAGGATATTTACCAGGACATTGAGACGGCCCCGATGGGCCATGCTCAATACGATTTCCTTGGCGCCATATTTACCGCCGCGGTCTACCAGAGCATCCAGCATGGGAATCAGGCTTTCACCACCCTCTAGACCAAAGCGCTTGGTGCCCGGAAATTTTGAATCGAGGTGCTTTTCCAGCCCTTCAGCGGCGGTAAGACGCTTAAGGACGTCGAGCCTGTCGCTGCTGCCATATAAAGGACGGGACCGGACACTTTCAAAACGCTGCTGCAACCACTGCTTTTCCGACAGCGACGTGATGTGCATGAACTCGGGCCCGAGATGACCACAATAGGTCTGGTCCAGCGCCTGGATGATCTCGTTGAGGGTTGCCTCCTCCTTGCCTATGAACAGAGCACCGGTCTGAAATGTGGTGTCCAGGTCTGCCGGGGTCAGGCCGTGATAGGACAGGTGCATGTCCGGAACATCTTCCCTGACCATCAGACCCAGTGGATCGAGGCTGGCACGCTGATGGCCTCGAGTGCGGTAGGAACTGATAAGTTGCAAGACTTTAACCTGCTTGCGCTCATGTTCGATATTGAGGCCGCCGGATCCGGGCGCGGGAGTGGGCCTTGCCCGCTTTCTGCCCAGCAGTTCAAAATGTTGCTGAATGGTTTCGTGGGAAACGTCGGATGTTACCTGGCCGTTCAGCCAGGGCAGAGAGTCGAACAGCGTCCGCCACTGTTCCGGAACTGCATTGGCATCATGAAGATAAGTTTCGTAAAGATCTTCAAGATACTCGGCGTTGCCCCCGGAGAAATGGGAAGATCGGTAAAACTGTTCCATGATGCTATCGGGCATCGTTTTTATCCTGGCATCAAATTAACGGGATTTTCAGCAACCGTTCATTTAGTCGAGGCACGTAAGTGCGGGCCTGATAATCAGGTTCCGGCTCTGAGCAGCATGTTTCGAATGTGGCCAATGGCACGGGTTGGATTCAGTCCCTTTGGGCAGACTGCGACGCAATTCTGTATGCCGTGGCAACGAAAAACGCTGAAAGGATCGTCCAGTTTTGCCAGTCGTTCTTCGGTGGCTGTGTCCCGGCTGTCCGCCAGAAAGCGATAGGCCTGCAGAAGGCCCGCCGGTCCGATGAACTTGTCCGGATTCCACCAGAAAGAAGGGCAACTGGTGGAACAGCAGGCGCAGAGAATGCATTCGTAGAGACCATCGAGCTTTTCCCGCTCTTCCGGTGATTGCAGTCGTTCGATGGCCGGCGCCGGGGAGTTGTTGATCAGGTAAGGCTGAACTTTTTCATACTGGGCATAAAACTGGGCCATGTCCACCACCAGATCACGCACTACCGGTAATCCGGGCAGTGGTCTCAAAACCAGGCGGTTATTCCTGACGCACTGGGATAGCGCCATGATACAGGCCAGGCCATTCTTGCCGGAGATATTCATGCCGTCGGAGCCACAGACCCCTTCCCGACAGGACCGTCTGTAAGCGAGGGTTGGATCCTGGGCCTTGAGCATTTCAAGCACATCGAGAACCATCAGGTCCTTGCCCCCGGTATCGACTTCATAGTCCTGCATGAAGGGTTCGTTATCGGTATCCGGATTGTAGCGGTAGACACTTACTTTCAACATTGCTGGTCAGCTCTCGGTCAGTAGGTTCGCGCCTTGGGTGCAAAGGCCTGGCGTGTCCTTGGAGTAAAATTCACCTCTCTTTTACCGACGCGTTTCTCCGCCGGAAAATACATGGAGTGGCAGAGCCAGTTGCCATCGTCGCGCTCTGTGAAATCCTCCCGCGCATGGGCCCCACGGCTCTCTTTGCGTTGTTCGGCTGCGATGGCAGTGGCTTCGGCGACTTCCAGTAAATTCTGCAGCTCAAGAGCTTCGATACGGGCGGTATTGAAAGACTGACTTTTATCAGACAACAGCACGTTTTCAATGCGCGGACGAAGTTCCTCGAGTTTCCTGATGCCCTCCTGCATGAAATCGCCCCGGCGGAATACACCGAAATGATTCTGCATGATGTTCTGCAATTCCTTGCGTAGACTGGCAGCACCTTCACCCTGGGTGGAAGCGTTGATCCTGTTAAGTCGGGACATGGCCATTTCGATGTCGGTTTCACTGGCATCACGAAATTCAATGCCTTCTCGCAGGGCTTTCTCGATAAAGAGCCCGGAGGATCGACCAAAAACCACCAGGTCAAGCAGGGAATTGCCGCCCAATCTATTGGCGCCGTGGACCGATACGCAAGCGACCTCACCACAGGCGTAGAGCCCTTCGACGATCTTGTCCTGATTGTTGTCGCCCAGGGTCAATGCCTGGCCGCTGACGTTGGTGGGTATGCCGCCCATCATGTAATGGCATGTGGGCACCACCGGAACCGGTTCCTTGACCGGATCGGCATGGGCAAAAGTGATAGAAAGTTCACAGATGCCGGGCAACCTGCTGTGCAACACCTCTTCACCCAGATGGTCGAGCTTCAGGTAAACATGATCGCCCTCGGGACCGCAACCGCGCCCTTCAAGAATTTCCAGAACCATGGAACGGGCAACCACGTCGCGACCGGCAAGATCCTTGGCGTTAGGTGCATAGCGTTCCATAAAACGCTCGCCGTCCTTGTTAATCAGGTATCCACCTTCACCGCGACAACCCTCGGTCACCAACACCCCGGCACCGTGAATGCCGGTGGGGTGAAATTGCCACATCTCGATATCCTGCACCGGAAATCCGGCTCGCAGGGCCATACCGATACCGTCCCCGGTATTAATATGGGCATTGGTCGTGGAGGCATAGATCCGCCCTGCACCACCCGTGGCAAAAACAGTGGCTCTGGATTTCACGTACACCGTCTCGCCGGTTTCCATGTTGATGGCGATTACACCGACCACGGCATTGTCCTGGTTCTTCACCAGGTCGACGGCAAACCATTCGTTTAAAAATACGGTGTTGTTTTTCAGATTACCCTGATACAGGGTGTGCAGCAACGCATGACCGGTACGGTCGGCCGCGGCACAGGTGCGGGCAGCCTGGCCGCCCTCACCAAAATTTTTTGACTGGCCGCCAAACGGCCGCTGGTAAATTCTCCCGTTTTCAGTCCGGGAAAAAGGCAATCCCATGTGTTCCAGTTCAAATACCGCTTCGGGGCCGGTTGAACACATGTATTCGATGGCATCCTGATCACCGATATAATCCGAGCCCTTGACCGTGTCGTACATATGCCACTGCCACTGATCCTGGGGATCGGCGCTGGCGATGGCACAGGTGATACCTCCCTGGGCTGAGACCGTGTGTGAACGGGTGGGAAATACCTTGGAAATTACGGCGGTTTTGTAACCTGACTGAGCCAGTTGCAGCGCAGCGCGCATACCGGCTCCGCCACCACCGACAATAACCCCGTCAAACGAGATGGTTCTGACATTGGCCATGCGATCAAATTCCCCAGAGTATATCGATTGCCCAAATAACGTAGGCGAGAGTCACGGTAATCATGCCCAACTCCAGCAGGAGCCGCAGCAGGGTTGCCTTTGGCCCCAGTAGCCGGACGGTAACGTAATCGGTCAACACAGACCAGAGACCGATCCAGGCGTGAATAGCAACCGACAACACCGCAAACAAGCTGAACAGGCGCATCCACAATGACTGGTGCAGGGATACCCACTGGCCGTAGGTCAGGCTGTCAGCCGTGAGCAGATAAACCACCATGAACAGGGTATAGGCCGCGATAACCACGGCGGTAACGCGTTGAAGCAGCCAGTCCGACAGGCCGCTGCGACCAAAGTTGGTAACACTGTTTACCATAGCCATGCTCCTGCCAGTAGAACCAGAACAACCACCGTAGCAGCCACCAGTTTGGCACCGAGAACACCTCCTTCGAGGGATTCACCGACACCGAAGTCCATAATCAGGTGCCGAATACCAGCGACCGAATGATAGGCCAGCGCAGCAAGGCTGCCCCAGAGTACAAACCTGGCGAGGGGGGAGTCAAAACCGGACTGCACCGATGCGAATCCCTCCGGTGAAGACAGGCTGGTATCCAGCAGCCACAGCAAAAACCCGACCACCAGAAAAAGAATGACACCCGAAACACGGTGTAGGATTGAGATATAGGCGGTGACAGGGAGCTTTATTGTTCCGATATCGAGATTAACAGGTCTTTGTTTTTGCACGGCAAGTATACCTATGAGCCCGAAAAGGCATATTCAAGGATTTGCAAGAGCAAGGAAGTGAGTCCTCGCCCAGAGGACACCCATCCCAGGAAATGGGCACTGATTATAGGGTCTCCACCATGCGAATACAATTGCTGCGGTTGCAGCATTATAAGCAACAGGAATAAGCAAAGCGGTTCCTTTATGGATCTGGAACGGGCTGCTAAAAGCCGCATATACATTCAGGATGCTCAGCCGACCTTCACTGGCCGGTTATTTCCATCGAGCTGATTTTTTTCTTGCATTTTTGCAACTTTTCTGAAGGACAGAACAAGGCGCCGTTACCTAATAGAAAATCGGGAAGACGCTGTGGTGTCTGGCCAAAATCTGTATTGCCTGATCAAATTGACAATCGGCAATATCAGGATATAGTTTGACAGCGCCACTTCCCTGGGCGGGCTATCTTCCCGCCTCCCTTCTGGATTTGAAGGAGTACTCCATGACCGAAAGAAAAGCCATTCTCACTATTGACGGTGAGGATACACCCATCGTTCTCAACGTTTATCCTGCAACACTGGGACAAGACGTCATAGACGTTTCGCCAGTGCTGGGACGAGGTTATTTTACCTTTGACCAGGGCTTTGCCTCCACAGCGTCCACTGAATCCAAAATCACCTACATTGACGGCGACAAGGGCATACTGATGCATCGGGGATACCCGATCGAGGAGCTGGCCGAGAAATCCGATTATCTGGAAACCTGTTTCCTGATACTCAACGGCGAATTGCCCAATGCCAAGGAAAAGGTGGACTTCCAGAATATCATCCGCACCCATACCATGCTCAATCGATCGGTGGAAAGTTTCTTTTCAGGCTTTCGCTACGATGCCCATCCCATGGCCATTCTATGTGGTGCTGTCGGAGCCATGTCGTCTTTCTACCACGACTCCCTGGATATTAACGACCCGCACCACAGGATGATCACCGCCCACCGCCTTATCGCCAAAATGCCTACCCTGGCTGCCATGTGCCACAAGCATTTTATTGGCCAGCCTTACATGTATCCGGACAACTCGCTGGGCTATTCAGAAAATTTTCTGCACATGATGTTTGGCAACCCCTGTGAGGAAAAGGAAATCAACCCGGTTGTCGCCAAAGCCGTCGACAAGCTTTTCCTGCTCCATGCTGACCACGAGCAAAATGCCTCGACATCGACAGTCAGGCTGGCGGGATCTTCAGGGGCCAATCCGTTTTCCTGCGTGGCGGCGGGTATTGCCGCACTGTGGGGCCCCGCCCATGGCGGCGCCAACCAGGCTGTACTGGAAATGCTGAAGCAAATAGGTGACGTAAAGCATATCGACAATTTCGTCAAACGCGCCAAGGACAAGGATGACCCCTTCCGCCTCATGGGCTTCGGACATCGGGTCTACAAGAATTTTGACCCGCGCGCCGTTGTCATGAAAAAGACCTGTGATGCGGTCCTGGGTGAACTCGGTCTCTTTGATGATCCGTTGCTGAAGATCGCCAAACGCCTCGAAACCATCGCCCTGGAAGACGAGTATTTTGTGGAGAAAAAACTCTATCCCAACGTCGACTTCTATTCCGGCATTATCATGAAGGCCATCGGCATTCCTACTGAAATGTTTACTGCAATTTTTGCCACCGGCCGTACCGTCGGCTGGATTTCGCACTGGAATGAAATGATCAGCAACCCCTATCGGATTGGCAGACCCCGTCAACTGTATACCGGCCCATTAAAACGTGAGTATGTGCCGGTAGATCAACGGGGATAAACCGTCCCGATCAGGGACAGCGCCCAAAAAAACCGCCAGCAACTGGCGGTTTTTTTATTCATGCTTCGGCCACTGATTTCCGGGAGGTTCAAAATTTCAGAACGCTACAGAGGAGAAAGCTAAAGAGCACACACAAAAAACGGCCCGGAGGCCGTTTTTTAGTTAAATGTCAGATTTTTCACTGATTGGATCTTGGTGGAGCTAGGCGGGATCGAACCGCCGACCTCTACAATGCCATTGTAGCGCTCTCCCAGCTGAGCTATAGCCCCGTGAATCTGGTTCCTGTGTACTCTTTATCTGTACTTTTCTGTACTTTCGAACTGAGGCCAGCCGATCTGGTATCGGTGTGAGACGCCATCCAGAGCTGTGCCTTGCAGGAGGCGCGCATTTTAGGCGTCCACCTCGCGACCTGTCAAGCTTGTTCCTCGGGATGTTCGACTCTGTTCCGGCTCAGTTCCGAGTATTCTTTTTCCCACTTTTTCAGTTGTTTCTTCGAGGCACCGCCGGCGACCGCCAGCCCATGTCGAATTCTTGCGCGAACCATATCCGGGCCCAGGATTGCCATGGCGTCGAACAGTGGCGGCGCCGATGGTGACCCGGCAATGGCGATAAAAAGAGGGCTCAGGAAGTCCCTGAGTTTCAATTGCATTTCACCGGCTATCTGACCGAGTTCACTGTACAGGATGCCATGATCCCAGTGGCGCAAGCCATCGAGTCGCCAACTGCAAAACTGGAGAATCTTTCGAACGGTTTCCTCATCCAGCTTGCTGTGAGCAAAGTCGTCAAGCTTGAGAGCCGGCATACCGGAGAGAAGGAAACTGACCATGGGCGCAATATCCGTAAATTTTTCCACCCTTTCCTTGATCAGCGGTATAAATCGCACCAGGTTCTCGGCGTTGATGGCCCAGTCGATGACCCGGGCTGCAAACTGTTCCTGATCCAGATTTTCCCTGATCCATCGGCCATTGAGCCAGTCGAGTTTCTCCTGATCAAAAACCGGGCCTCCCAGGTGAACCTGATTGATATCGAAATGCTCAAACATTTCTTCAAGCGTGAATTTTTCTTCCTCATTGGGCATGGACCAGCCCATGCGCCCGAGGTAATTCACCAGGGCCTCAGGCATGTAACCCATGGACTGGTAATAAGTGATACTTGTCGGGTTTTTCCTTTTACTCAGCTTGCTCTTGTCCGGATTGCGCAACAGTGGCATGTGGCACAACACCGGCATTTCCCAGCCAAAATACTGGTATAGCAACTGGTGCTTTGGCGCCGAATTGATCCACTCTTCGCCACGAATCACATGGGTGATATTCATCAGGTGATCATCGACGACATTCGCCAGGTGGTAGGTGGGCATACCATCATTTTTCAGGAGCACCTGCATGTCGACCTGGGACCAGGGAATCTCGATCGAACCCCTGAGCAAATCCTGAAAGCGACAAACACCTTCCCCCGGCACTTTCAGGCGAATGACATGGGGCACACCGCTTTCAAGTCTGGACCGTACCTGTTCCTGTGACAGTCGAAGGCCACGACCGTCGTACCTTGGCGTCTCTCCCCGTGACATCTGCTCTCTGCGCATCTCATCCAGTTCCTCAGGCGTCGCAAAGCAGTAGAAGGCATGTCCCTGTTCCACCAGATCCAGGGCGTACTGACGGTAAATGGTCATGCGCTCACTTTGTCGGTAAGGCCCGAATGCGCCACCGACATCCGGACCTTCATCCCAGTCGAGCCCGAGCCAGCGCAGGGAATCGAGAATCATCTGTTCGGATTCGGGTGTACTGCGGACCTGGTCGGTATCCTCGATCCGCAGGATAAATTTTCCGCCCTGTTGGCGGGCAAAGCACAGGTTAAACAGCGCGATATAGGCGGTACCGACATGGGGATCGCCGGTGGGGGAAGGCGCAATACGGGTGCGTACAATCATGGCTTGGTTCGCAAAATTATGGGGTTGGAGTGGGTATCAGAGGCCGGTGAAGTTCAAATTAAAGTGGTTATTGTAGTTTGCCAGCTGTTTCGTTCGGTTCACTTAAACCGACATCAGCTGTAAAGACCCGGACCCGACCCCGGATCATTATAGGCTGTAGCAGGACGGCATTAAACAGGCTTGGGTTCGGCGAGGAAAAATCCCTGGCAACAATCGACACCCAGATCGCAGAGAATGTCCCACTCCGCCTCACGTTCGACGCCCTCGACAATCAGCTTGATATCCCGACTGTGGGCCAGCTGCACTAGGGACTTTATATAGAACTGATTATCCGGATTGCTTTCGAGTCGACGGGTAAAACTCCGGTGCACCTTGAGATAGTAGATGGGCAGGCTGCTCAAGTAGCCGAATGCCGTGGATTCAAGACCGAAATGATCAATGCCGATAGTAGCACCC
>QJWQ01000157.1 GCA_003235325.1 Gammaproteobacteria bacterium
TTCGACACTTCGGCCATTGATAAAGCCCGTGGTCTGGTAATGGCCGTCCTGCCCCCGGGGAATCCTGACCTCGGCAAATTCCGCCGACTTGAAAGTCGAAGCAATATGCTGGGACATGGTGACGATGTGCCTGACGCCCTCGATTCGAATCTCGGCCTGACGACTGTCGCTTGCCAGCAATTCCACGCCTTCCGGACTGGTTTCGCCAACTTTCAGCAAACGCTGTTTGCCGTTGACAGTCAGCAGCGCCCGGTTTTTGAACAGACCGCTGACCACGATATCGGGTTCGGCCACTGCTATCTGCGCCGACATCAGTGCCGGCAGCATCGACACAATTGCCACCAGGGTTTTGCCTTTGAGGATTTTGGTCATGGCTACCACAGGGAATTTCCGGTTACGGCACTCAACCGGCTGCGCTTATCCTTGCTACAGCACGCATACCGGCTGCAGCCTTCATGCATGCTGCAGCTCATAGAAGGTAGCGCAGCAATGACATCAGGACTAGGGTATAGAAGCCGGCCACCAGGTCATCGAGCATGATGCCGAAGCCGCCTTCCACCTTCTGATCCAGTTGCCGAATCGGCCAGGGCTTCCAGATGTCAAACAGTCGAAACAGGGCAAAGCCGAGGATAAGCCAGGGAATCGATGGGAATCGATGCCGGCGAGCCGATCATCGCCAGCCAGAAGCCGGCAAATTCATCCCAGACAATGCCGCCGTGATCGTGGACCCCGAGCTTTTTGGCCGCGGCGCCGCAGACCAGAATGCCAATACCGGTCACCAGCACCAGGAATCCCAGATAGGCGGACATAGGCATGATGGCCAGCAACGGAAACAGCAGCAGCGCCACCAGGGTTCCGGCGGTGCCAGGACCTTTTGGCGCCAGGCCGCTGCCAAAGCCAAAAGCCAGAAACAGCACCGGGTCCGTGAGCACCTGTTTCAGGGAAGGATTGGAATCCGCGGCTGGAGCGGGCTCGTGGGCACCCTCGCCCTGCTTGCTGTCAGTACGAGCACCGCCCGCGTCGCTGCCTTCGGCGGATGCCTCGACAGATTGCCCGTCGGCAGCGTCCGGTTTGGCCTCGGCGGCAACTCCCGTGACCGGGTCGTCCGGTTGATCAGAAGTGGGTGTAGCCTCGTTCATGGATCTTATAGTCTCCGCCGGCAGCATTGACGCATCTTACCCCGGTCCCGGCCGTAATTCGACCCACAGCAGTGACCTGAACTCCCAGGTCCCGACCGATTGCGACAACGGTATCGGCCTGATCGGCGGGGGCGGTAAAACAGAGTTCATAGTCATCCCCTCCGGTCAGAGCCCAGGCCGCGGCCTGCTCACCTGCGATGGCGGCCAACGCTGTCGAGATCGGCAGGTAGTCCACTGTCACCTCGGCGGCGACACCGCTGCGCTCGCAGATATGTCCCAGATCGGCCAGCAGTCCGTCGGATATGTCGATGGCCGCGCTGGCGATGGTTCGCAGCCGCTGGCCCATGGTCAGCCGTGGTTCCGGCAGCCAGTAGCGTTCAACCAGGGTCGCGGCCGCTGCACTGGAATGGGCCGGGGGAGCGTCCAGCACCGCCAATGCCCCCCGGCTGTCGCCCAGGTTCCCGGTGACGAAGATACCGTCGCCTGGGATGGCGCCAGACCTGAGCAGGGCCTGTCCCCTGGGCAGTACACCCATCATAGTAAGAGTTATGGTCAGGGGTCCGCGGGTGGTATCGCCACCGGTCAATTCACAGCCAAAGCTGAGGGCATCCGCTGCCAGACCGGCACTGAACGCCTCGAGCCAGTCCGGGTCAGCGGCGGGCAGGGTCAGGGCCAGTTGAAACCAGCGGGGCTCGGCGCCCATGGCCGCCAGATCGCTGAGATTGACTCGCAGACAGCGGCGGGCCAAAAGCTGCGGGTCCTGAACCAGAGGAAAATGGATACCGGCGACCAGGGTATCGGTGGTGACCGCCAGGGTCTCGGAGGCCGCCAGTTGTATCAGGGCACAATCATCGCCCACACCCAGCAGTGCCGACCGGGGGCCAAGGTTCCGAAAGTAGGTGGCGATCAGGGAAAATTCATCCATGGTCAAACAGCCCGGACAGGAACAGGTCGACGTAACTTATGAGGCTGTCAGCCGCGGGCCCTGGCAGCCTGGATTTCCAGGGTCCGGGTCTCGGCCGCCACCTTGTCGAGTATGCCGTTGATGTACTTGTGGGCGTCGGTGGGGCCAAAGGTCTTGGCCAGATTGACCGCCTCGTTTATTGCCACCCGATAGGGCACATCGATACGGAACAGCAACTCGTAGGTGCCGATGCGCAGCAGCGCCCGGGACACCGGGTCGAGATCCCTGGACGCCCGGTCCAGGTGTGGGCCAAAGGCGGCATCCAGCTTGTCCACCTGGGCTGGAATCTGGTGCAGCAATTCGCGAAAAAAGGCCGTGTCCACTTTCTTCATGTTGTTGTCGGTAAAAAATTCGGCCTCGATACTGCCGATATCGGCCCGCGAAAGCTGCCACTGGTACAGCGCCTGCACCAGCAGGTGGCGGGCCTTTTTGCGTGCGGAAGGAAGTGTGGACACCGGTTTGACCCTCAGTTTTTCGCGGCGAGTTTTCGAAACAACGACACCATTTCCAGCACCGTCAGCGCCGCCTCTTCGCCCTTGTTTTCCCGGTCGTCACCGGCCCGCAGCCGGGCCTGATCGATATCGTCACAGGTCAGCACGCCAAAACCCAGGGGCAGACCTGTATCGAGAGCCACCTGGCCGAGGCCGCGGGTACATTCACTGCAGACATAATCAAAATGGGGGGTGTCTCCCCGAATCACGCAGCCGAGGCAGATAACGCCCTCGATGCCATCGCCGGCGGCGACCCGCTTTGCCGCCAGAGGCAATTCAAAGGCACCGGGCACCCGCAGGATGGTCAACTCCTGTTGGTTGATGCCCTGACGTCCGAGAGCCCGAAGGGCGCCCTCCAGCAATTTGTCGGTAATGGGCGAATTCCAGCGACTGACGACAATGGCCAGGCGGGCGTCGGCTGCATCCAGATGCCCCTCCAGGGGGCGCAGTTTACTCATGGTGAAATCTTTACTATCGGCGGCAACTTTACTCATAGCGAGGGACCTCGCTGGTAATTGCTACCGGTATCCTCACAGAGGACCGTTTCCACCACCTCCAGATCAAAACCGGAGAGCCCGGCATACTTGATGGGCGCGCCCATCACCCGCATTTTCTTGACGCCCAGGTCCCGCAGGATCTGGGAGCCGACGCCCACCTGCTGGAACTGGACATGTTCGGAACCCGGCTGGGACAGCTTGACCCGTTCACCGTACACCTCTTCCAAACCGGCTTCGACATCATTGCCGATTTGCCGTTCAGACGAATTGAGCAGGACGACGACACCGGACTTTTCGCGAGCGATGCGCTCCATGACACGGTGGAAGGTCCAGCGGGGATAGCTGGGTTTGCCCGGTTCCCGTAGCGCGAAAAAATCCCGCAGGCGGCTGGGGATGTGAACCCGGACCAGCACCGGTTCCTCGCTGTTAACCACTCCCTTGATCAGGGCATGGTGGACCTGTTCCCTGGCGCTGTCGCGGTAGCTGCGCAGCTCAAAATCACCAAAGTCCGTCTGTATCTGCCTGACCTTGATGCACTCCACAGTCTTCTCGTGGGAAATCCGGTAATGAATCAGGTCGGCGATGGTGCCGATCTTCAGATTGTGCTTTTTGGCGAAAATCTCCAGGTCGGGACGCCGAGCCATGGTGCCGTCCTCATTCATGATTTCGACAATAACCGCGGCCGGTTCCAGTCCCGCCAGACGGGCCAGATCGCAGCCGGCCTCGGTGTGGCCGGCGCGGCTGAGGACACCGCCGGGCTGGGCCATCAGGGGAAAGATATGACCCGGCTGGACGATGTCCTTGGGCGAGGCATCGGGCGCCACCGCCGCCTGGATGGTGCGGGACCGGTCCGCCGCGGAAATACCGGTGGTGACCCCCTCGGCGGCCTCGATGGACATGGTGAAATTGGTGCCGTGGGCCGACTTGTTCCCGTCCACCATCAGGGGCAGGTTGAGTTTGGCGCAACGCTCCCGGGTCAGGGTCAGGCAGATCAGGCCCCGGGCATGCATGGCCATGAAGTTGACATCTTCCGGCCGCACCTGTGAGGCGGCCATAATCAGGTCGCCCTCGTTTTCCCGATCCTCGTCATCCATCAGGATCACCATTCGGCCGCGGCGAAAGTCCGCCACCAGTTCCTCTATCGTGTTGGATGTCGTTGTCATGTCATTTCCAGTCAAAAATTCAGACTTCAGCGGCGGCATCGCCCAGTAACAGCCGCTCCAGATAACGGGCGATGACGTCCACCTCGATGTTAACCCGGTGACCCACCTGGTAACTGTAAAAAACCGTGTTGGCCAGGGTATGGGGCACGATATTGACCTCAAACTCGGCACCGGCGACGTCGTTGACCGTGAGGCTGGTGCCGTCCACAGTCACCGAGCCCTTGCGGGCCACGTATTTCGCCAGGGTTGCCGGTAACCGCAGGCGAAAGCGCTCTGAGCGGGCATCCGCCTGGCGGCCGACAATTTCGCCGACACCGTCGACGTGGCCCGAGACAATGTGGCCGCCCAGCCGGGAATCGGGGGTCAGCGCCCGCTCCAGGTTCACCGGCCTGCCCACCCGCCACTCGCCGATCGTGGTGGCATTGATGGTTTCCACCGAAACATCGGCGCTAAAACCGCTGGCCGACAGCGCCACGGCGGTGAGGCAGACGCCGTTGACGGCGATACTGTCACCCGGTTGCACGCCGCTGATATCGAGATCGCCGGTATCGATATCCAGGCGAACGTCTCCCTGCCTCTGCTCGAGGGCGGCGACAGTGCCCAGTGCCTCGACAATGCCAGTAAACATCAGTTTGCTCCCGGTATAGCCGTTATCCGCCAATCGCGGCCGACGGCGCGAATGTCGGTTATCTCCAGGTTCACCGCCTCGGCCATGGCGGCCAGCGGCAACGTCAGCAGCGGCCTAGCCAGGTTACCCATCAACTTTGGCGCCATGTAGACGACCAGTTCATCCACCAGCCCCCGGGACAGCATGGCGCCCGCCAGGGTTGGACCGGCTTCCACCAGTACGTCATTGCAATGGCGTGAACCCAATTCCCGCAAGCTCGCCAGCAGATCCACCCTGCCTGTCCTGTCAGCGACCGCGCGCTCCTGGTCCCCACCTTTACCCATCGAACCTTCCTTTACCGGGTGGTCATTTTCCGGATGGTCATTTTCCGGAATTTGTTCGGCCGGACTTTCTTCACCCGGAATTTGCTCGGCCGGATTTTGCATCGTGGCGTACTCCGGTAGCGCAATGGTTTCAGCCCCGGCAATCCACGCCGTGCCACCGGCAGTCACCACCAGCACCGGGCCTTCCGGCAGCAACAGCCTGGCATCCCGGGGCAGGCGCTGGGAGCTGTCCAACACTACCCGCAGGGGCTGCATGGCGGCGATCTCTCCGGCGTCGGCCAGATGCAGGTCTCCTGCCCTGACATTGAGTCCCGGGTTGTCGGCCAGCACGGTGCCGATGCCGGTCATGACCGCGTCGCTCTCGGCCCGCAATCGCTGGACATCGGCCCGGGCATCGGCCCCGGTGATCCATTGACTCTCGCCGCTGGCCATGGCCGTGCGGCCGTCTAGGCTCATGGCGAGTTTCAACCTGACCCGGGGCAAGCCGGTCTCGCAGCGTTTGATAAAACCGGGATTCAGCGCCCGGCAGGCCTGCTCCATTATCGGCCCCCGGACTACGACACCGGCTTGACGCAGGACATCCAGACCGCCAGCCGCAAGCCGGTGCGGATCTTCCATGCCGTAGACCACCTCGGCGATGCCGGCCTGGATCAGGGCGCTGGCGCAGGGTCCGGTGCGGCCCTGGTGATTGCAGGGCTCCAGGGTGACATAGGCCGTGGCGCCCCGAGCGGCGCTGCCTGCCTGCCTGAGGGCATTGACCTCGGCGTGGGCTTCACCGGCCTTTCGGTGCCAGCCGCTGCCGATAATCCGCTGATCGCGGGCGATGACACAGCCGACCCGGGGGTTGGGACGGGCGCTGTACCAGCCTTTTCTGGCCAGTTGCAGGGCCGCGGCCATGGCGCTGGCGTCAAAACTCCCGGTCATGGTTCAATCGGTTTTCGCGCCGGGATTCGCCGGCCGGCTTTCCAGGCGGTCCAGTTCCGCCCGGAATTCACTGATATCCTGAAAACTGCGGTAGACCGAGGCAAAGCGGACATAGGCCACCTGGTCCAGGTCCCGAAGCCGCTCCATGATGCGTTCGCCAATCAGTCGCGATGGCACTTCCCGCTCGCCGGTCGTCTGCAGGACATGCTTGATCTGGGAAATGGCGGCTTCAATCTGCTCGATGCCCACCGGCCGCTTTTCCAGGGACCGGAGCAGGCCGGAGCGAAGCTTGTTCTCGTCGAAAGGCTCACGGGTGCCATCGCGCTTGATCACCCGGGGCATCAGCAATTCCGCCACTTCAAAGGTGGTAAACCGCTCGCGGCAGGACAGACACTCGCGACGGCGCCGTACCTGACCACCTTCGGCCACCAGGCGGGAATCAATGACCTTGGTGTCATCGGCACCACAAAAAGGGCAGTGCATGGCTCATGCTATCCGTTATCGGGGGCCGCGATTCTAGCACAACCGCCCGCCCCGCCGGGCCGGCTTGTTTTTCGGGACGGGAACTCAGCCCGCCCGCTGGTAAACAGGAAAACGGGCACAGATCGCCAGGACCTTTTGCTTGACCTCGGCAATCACCGTTTCCGACGTGCCGTCCTCCAGGGACTCCAGAACATCGCACATCCAGTGGGTCAGCTCGATGCTCTCGGTCTCGCCAAAGCCGCGGGTGGTGATGGCCGGTGTACCTACCCGCAGTCCGGAGGTGATAAAGGGTGAACGGGGGTCGTTGGGCACGGCATTCTTGTTGACGGTAATGTAGGCGCGGCCCAGGGCCTCGTCCGCATCCTTGCCGGTATAGTCCTTGCCGATCAGGTCCACCAGCATCAGGTGGTTTTCTGTGCCGCCGGAGACAATCTTGATACCCCGGTCGATGAAGGTTCTGGCCATGGCCTTGGCATTGTTCACCACCTGCTGCTGATAGGTCTTGAACTCCCCGGACATGGCTTCCTTGAAGCTCACGGCCTTGGCGGCGATGACATGCATCAGGGGGCCGCCCTGGTCGCCGGGGAACACCGCCGAGTTGAACTTCTTCGCCAGCTCCGGGTTCTCCCTGGCGAGGATCAGGCCACCCCGGGGGCCCCGCAGGGTCTTGTGGGTGGTGGTGGTCACCACGTCGGCAATGGGCACCGGGCTGGGGTAGACACCGGCAGCCACGAGACCGGCCACATGGGCCATATCGACAAAAAGGTAGGCACCGACCTTGTCGGCGATGTCCCGAAAGCGCTGCCAGTCCATGATCCCGGAATAGGCGGAAAAGCCGGCCACAACCACCTTCGGCCTGTGCTCCAGGGCCAGGGCTTCCACCTGGGCGTAGTCGACGATGCCGGTGTCGGGGTCCAGTCCGTACTGGACGGCATGGTAAATCTTGCCGGAGAAATTGGGCTTGGCGCCGTGGGTCAGGTGGCCACCGTGGGCCAGGCTCATGCCCAGAATGGTATCGCCCGGCTTGCACAGCGCCTGGTAGACCGCGGCATTGGCCTGGGAACCGGAATGGGGCTGGACATTGGCGTAGTCCGCGCCAAAAAGCGCCTTGGCCCGCTCAATGGCCAGGGCCTCGGCGGCATCGACGTATTCACAGCCGCCGTAGTAACGCTTGCCGGGGTAGCCCTCGGCATATTTGTTGGTCAGCACCGTTCCCTGGGCCTGCATCACCAGGGGGCTGGCGTAGTTTTCCGAGGCGATGAGCTCAATGTGTTCTTCCTGGCGGCGCTCCTCGTTCTGGATGGCGGCCCACAGGTCAGGATCAAACTGGGCAAGTGTTCGGTCTTGGTCAAACATGGTCTTCGGCGGATTCTCTGCTGTGGTTGAGGGGGAAATCGGGTGAAATAAGGTCGAGGGCTGAAAAAAGAAGCGGGATTCTACACGAAGCCGGTATCAGGCTCCATTAAAAATACCGGCCAGTCGGCCACCTGGCCCAAAGCCATAGCGGCTGCCTTTTATATCAGCAGCTTTTTATACCGGCAGTTTTTTATAAAAGCAGTTTTGGATACTGACTGTTAAGGACGTGAAAACAGGGCCGTAAAAGCCGGCCAGACTCTTTCCGTGAGCCCGACCGCTCGGGACAATTGCAAACCTGTTGTGAGCGGCTTGACTGCAACTGCCTGTTTCGAAGCGCCGTTCCCTGGCTTGCTCCCCCTTGAGAAGACGATGGCTATTAACCCGGCAACTAGGGCCTGTTAACACTAATGGTTTTATCGTTGCTGGTGGCCATTTTTCTGCCCGGCGAGGCAGAATGAGCGTGGTGTAGTGACTCTACATGAGCGAGAGCCTGCCCCGCGAGCACAGCGAGTGCCTTGGGTATTGATAACGAA
>QJWQ01000075.1 GCA_003235325.1 Gammaproteobacteria bacterium
TCAACCCGGAGGGCTGGGTCCATTTTTTGCCCCGCTTCGTTATCAATCGCTCATGTAGAGTCACTACACCACGCTCATTCTGCCTCGCTGGGCAGAAAAATGGCCACCAGCAACGATAAAACCATTAGTGTTAACAGGCCCTAGGGAACTTCATAAAAATGACAATCTGACGTCATTACGAGCGTAGCGAAGTAATCCAATTATTTGAATCGTAATTTTTTGGATTGCCACGTCACTGCGTTCCTCGCAAAGACCAATAAATCAAGGGATTCCAGTCCTTTCCAATTAGTTATTTACAGCAATTTCCTGTATGCTGCAGGGCCGCCATGACGGCGGCCTCCTTCCTGTAATTCCCTACCCGAGATATTTCCATGAGTTTCGCCTCCCTGGGGCTTTCTGCCCCGATTCTTCAGGCTGTCGCCGACAAGGGCTACACGAGCCCCTCGCCGATACAGGCCCAGGCCATTCCCGCCGTGCTCGAGGGCAGGGACGTGATGGCCGCCGCGCGAACCGGCACCGGCAAGACTGCCGGCTTTACCCTGCCTATTCTTGAGTTGCTGGCAAAAGGTGCCTCTGCCAGGCCCAACCATGTTCGCACCCTGGTGCTGACGCCGACCCGCGAACTGGCCGCCCAGGTACAGGAGAGCGTGCAGACATACGGCAGGCATTTGCCCCTGCGCTCCGCCGTGGTTTTCGGCGGTGTCAAGATCAACCCGCAGATGATGGCCCTGCGCCGTGGCGTCGATGTGCTGGTGGCCACCCCCGGGCGCCTGCTGGACCTCTACAACCAGAACGCGGTGAAGTTCTCCCAGCTGGAAGTGCTGGTACTGGACGAAGCCGACCGTATGCTGGACATGGGTTTTATTCACGATATTCGCAAAATCCTGGCGCTGTTGCCCCGGCAGCGCCAGAACCTGATGTTTTCCGCCACCTTCTCCGACGAGATTCGCAGCCTGGCCCGGGGCCTGGTCAATAACCCGGTGGAGATTTCGGTGAGTCCCCCCAATACCACGGTCGAGGCGGTGGAACAGTGGATCTGCCCGGTGGACAAGAACAGGAAACCGGCCCTGCTGACGCAACTGATTCGCGACAACCGGTGGCAACAGGTGCTGGTTTTTACCCGCACCAAGCACGGCGCCAACCGGCTGACCAGGCACCTGGAGGCCGAACGGATCAGCGCCACCGCCATTCACGGCAACAAGAGCCAGGGTGCCCGGACCAAGGCGCTGGCGGACTTTAAAAGCGGTTCGATCCGAATCCTGGTGGCGACGGATATCGCCGCCCGGGGCCTGGATATCGACCAGTTGCCCCAGGTAGTCAATTTCGACCTGCCCAATGTGCCGGAAGATTACGTGCACCGCATCGGCCGCACCGGCCGGGCCGGCGCCAGCGGCCAGGCTATCTCCCTGGTCAGCGCCGATGAGGTCAAGCAGTTGTCCGATATCGAACGCCTGACCCGGCAGCTGCTGAAGCGCAACCTGGTGGATGGTTTTGAGCCGGTTCACGATGTGCCGGAGACCCGTCTGGATCACCGGCCCCGGGCCAGGCATTCCCGCAAACCGGGCGTGGATCACCGGGATGGCCAGCGTTCCGGCGACAATGCCCGGGGACACAAACCCGTCGGCAAAAACCGTCGGCATACGGGTGTCCACGGCAAGGATGGCGGTCAGACAGCCGGACGCCGATCCAATGGCAACCGCCGCGCCCAGGCCAAACCTGGCTAAAGCTCAAGTTAGGGCCTGTTAACACTAATTGGATTGACGTTGTTGAGTCTAAAAATTCATCAATCAAGGCGCGAGGAGAGTAGTTTGGTGACTCCAAATGAACGACGAGCAACGCTGAGTGGTGATTTTTTAGACTCAACCCGAAGGGCTGGGTCCATTTTTTGCCCCGCTTCGTTATCAATCGCTCATGTAGAGTCACTACACCACGCTCATTCTGCCTCGCCGGGCAGAAAAATGGCCACCAGCAACGATAAAACCATTAGTGTCAACAGGCCCTAAGTGATGGGCAGTAAGCACAACGGTGATTCCCTGGGAAGTATCGCCCTGTTTGCCGATGTCCAGAACATTTACTACACCACCCGTCAGGCCTACGGCCGCCAGTTTGATTACCGCAAGCTCTGGCAGCAGGTCAGTGCCTCCGGCACAATCGTGGCGGCGACCGCCTATGCCATCGACCGGGGCGATGCCGGGCAGCGCAAATTCCAGAACAGCCTTCGGCAGATCGGTTTCAGCATCAGGCTGAAACCCTTTATCCAGCGCAGGGACGGCTCGGCCAAGGGCGACTGGGATGTGGGCATCGCCATCGATGTGCTGGAGGCGGCACCGACAGTGGATACCGTGGTCCTGCTGTCCGGCGATGGCGATTTTGACCTGTTGCTGGAAAAGATCACAGCCGATTACGGCGTCCGGGCCCGGGTCTACGGGGTGCCGGCACTGACCGCCAATTCGCTGATCGAGGCGGCCACCGACTTTTATCCAATCGGTGAAGACCTGCTGCTCTGAGGCTGGTTATTTCTGTGACGGGTTGACCTCCGGGGGGGTAAAAGCCGGCTCTGGCCGAGCAATCGGGCAAGTTCTGCACAATCTGAATTTTTGACTGGCGCCTGTTCGAGTAGGACAACGCCTGTCCATTCAACTTCAGACTGCACCGGCGTTGCTTTTTTTACTATTAACCTGGCAACAAAACAGATTTCCTTAACTGCTTTGTTGCGCGGCTCTTTGTTGCGTGACTCTTTGTTGCGAGCTTCGGAAACACTGGCGGTAATTTGTGAATTACCCTGTATTTCCGATGCCTGCATTGGCCAAAAGCCAATGGCGGCGCGTCCCTGCGCTGCATATCAAGTTCGCAAAAAGATGGCCAGGTTAATAAAGGTCTGTTTCATTTCTATCGGCGAAATTTTCGGGCTAGGCTCCTTGATTTATCGAGCCAAGGTAGAGTTAAGTCCGACAGGCTTCTGACTCCATAAATGGCTTCTGGCTCCATAAATGGCTTCTGGCTCCAAAAATAAAGTCAAAGGATAAGGGTTGTGCCAAAAGAGACCGTAACTTCTTCCCCACGATTGCCGGCAATCACAAAAAACTCGGTTTGGGCGGCTATCGCACTCGTCCTGTTCCTGGGCGCGCTCTGGGTCCTGCATCGAGAGCTCGCGGGAGTCCACTTCAGCGAGGTCGTCGGCCGTTTTCGTGACCTGCCCGGGCGGTCCCTCGCACTGGCACTTGGTTTCACTGCCGCCAGTTATGTAGCGCTCGCCGGCTATGACTGGCTTGCATTGCGGCACATCGGTCGCCCCCTGCCACTCATCGACGTCGTGCTGACGTCCTTCATTGCGACGTCGGTTGGACACAACCTCGGCGTGGCATTGCTTTCAGGTGGTGCCGTACGTTATCGACTCTACAGCGCAGCAGGGCTGTCGGCTGAGGAGATCGCCACCGTCATCGGGATGATTGCACTGACGCTCGGACTGGGTTTGACGTTCGTTGCGGCGCTGATTCTGCTGCTGGCAACGTCCGAGGCAAATCTGGTATTGCATGTGCCCGATGGACTACTGCGAATGGGGGGCATTCTGCTGTTGGGATTGTTATTGGGGTATGCGACCTGGGGCGCCATTCGGCGGAAACCGTTGCGCATCGGCAGCTGGCAGGTCCAGGTACCCCGACCACTCACAACCGGGCTTCAGATGATCTTTGCCTTGCTGGACGTGGCGTTCGCTGCGGCGGTGTTATATGCATTGCTACCGGCAGAATTAGGAATTTCATATCACTACCTGCTGTGCATATACGTGCTGGCCGTTGTCGCGGGCATCCTGAGTCACGTGCCCGGTGGGCTGGGGGTGTTCGAGAGCGTTTTGCTGCTGTCGCTACCGGACGCGCCGCGCGACATCCTGCTCGGGGCCGTGCTGGCCTACCGGGTGCTCTATTATCTGCTACCTCTCGCACTGGCTGCGTTGCTCGGCATAGGCAAAGAACTGTACCGGGGCTCGGTACCTATTCAGCGCAGTGTACAGCTTGCTGTCGATCTGGTCGGTCGGGCAACACCGCAGGTGCTTGGCGTGCTGGTTTTCGTGTCTGGCGCCATTCTGATGTTCTCGGGTGCCATTCCGGCATTGCCGAATCGGTTGACGATTCTGGGCGCCTACCTGCCATTGCCGGTGGTCGAAATGTCACATATGGTGGGCAGCCTTGCCGGACTGGCCTTGATGGTCCTCGCCTACGGCCTGTCCAGGCGCATCAATGCCGCCTTTTACCTCACTTTATGGCTATTGCTTGTCGGCATTGTCGCCTCGTTGGCCAAAGGTCTGGATTACGAGGAGGCGGCTGTCCTGGCACTGGCGTTTTTGGCGCTGTATTCCGGTCGTGACCGATTCCATCGTCAGGCGTCCTTGCTTTCCCTCCGCTTGTCGACAGCGTGGATTGAATTGGTGGTAATGGTGTTTATTGGAACCCTGTGGTTGGGAGTGTTCGCGTATCGGCACGTTGATTATTCTAACGAACTGTGGTGGCAGTTTGTGCTGCATGGCGACGCCTCTCGCTTTCTCCGCTCCAGCCTTCTGATAACCATCACAGCCGCGGTGTTTACTGTTGTCAAACTCATGCAGCCGAGAGCTCCCGAACCCGGGTTGCCCGACAAGCCGGCGCTGGATCAGGTCGCGAAAATAATCAACGGTACACCGCAATGCAATGCGGCTCTGGCGCTTCTCGGTGACAAGCGCCTGTTGTTCAGCGCGGCCGGTGAAGGCTTTATCATGTACCAGGTGAAAGGGAACAGCTGGATCGCAATGGGTGATCCCGTCGGGCCGGACGACGTGCGCGAACAACTGGCCTGGCAGTTCCGGGAGTTGTGTGACCAATACAATGGTCGAACCATTTTTTACCAGGTCGATGCAGAAAATCTGGCGCTTTATGTCGACATGGGGCTGGCGCTTCTCAAATTGGGGGAAGAGGCGGTGGTGCCGCTCGAGGGTTTCACCCTGGAGGGAAGTGCGCGCGCGGAGTTGCGTCAGGTCCTCCGCCGCGCGCAGCGGGATGGTGCTACCTTTGAGGTGGTCGAGCCGGGACAGGTGACGGCGTTGGTTCCGCAGTTGAAGCGGGTTTCCGATCGATGGCTACAGGCCAAGAGTACGCGGGAGAAGGGATTTGCGCTCGGGCGTTTTGAGCGCGAATACGTCGCTCGATGCAGTTGTGCATTGGTGAGGGTCGGGGGTGAAGTGGTGGCATTCGCCAACCTGTGGACCGGTGATGGCAAAAGCGAATTCTCCGTCGATCTCATGCGCTATTCGGACGATGCCCCGAAATGTAGTATGGACTACCTGTTCACGGAGCTGATGTTGTGGGGCGCAGCGAAGGAATACCGCTATTTCAATCTTGGCATGGCGCCGTTGTCCGGACTGGAGTCTCATCCGCTGGCACCGATGTGGCACCGTATCGGCACGCTGATATTCAGACATGGCGAGCATTTCTATAACTTTGAAGGATTGCGTGCCTTTAAGGAAAAGTTTCGACCCGAATGGCGCGCGAAGTATCTTGCCGCGCCCAGTGGTCTCGGCTTGCCGACCGCGTTGCTGGATGTTTCGGCCTTGATATCGGGTGGTTTGCGCGGCGTGTTGTTGCGGTGATCATGGATCCTTTTGGGTGGGTGCGGGAGATGAATCTGTTTGAACTGATTGCCGTGCTGTTATCGGTGGCCTTGTTAGGCGGCTATCACCTCTGGCTGGCGAGGCGGGTGCGGCGATATCCCGAACGCACGATCATCGGCAATTCCGCGATCAAGCGCCGTGGCTGGGTGCAGTCGGTGGTGTCAGAGAGGCGCGATATACTGGCGGTTCAAACGCTGCGTAACTGGAGTACCGCAGCCAGCTTTCTGGCGACGACGGCAATCCTGATTGCGACCGGCGTGCTGCATTTCCTCGTTTCCATCCCGCAACAGCCGGATCTCTTGCACAAACTGAATTTTCTCGGGTCAACCAGCTCGACACTGGTCACTTTGAAGCTGCTTGTCATTGTTGGCTTGCTATTGGTCGCATTTTTCAATTTCGCCGTGGCGATTCGCTACTACAACCACGTGAGCATCGAGATCAACGTGCCGGAAGCCGCCGGGGTGCAGAATGCGGTCTCCGCTATTCAACGGATGATGGACCGCGGCGGTCTGCACTATACGGTGGGCATGCGCTGCTTTTACCTGGTTATCCCGACGTCACTGTGGCTCTTCGGGCCGGTGTGGTTATTGCTGGGTAGCATGGGGCTTTGTCTGGCGCTTGTCTGGATGGACCGGATTGATTGACGGCGTGGCCTTTTGCTTTTTGCGGCTGTGCAGCAACTCAAAGGGCACCGGGTTTCGGTTGCGGGTGGCAGGATTGCAACCACCGCTATCGGCCCATTCTGGCGCTAGATCTTTTCATAATCGAAACGGCCTGAGCAGCGTGGAGTCGAGCAGGTGAGTTGTGGGCACTTGTGGAGGATATTGAAAATGAAGGCCGGTGTTCCTGTGGGCTGGCAGGGGCTCCGTCGCTTTCGGTAACCGCCGTCGCGGCCGATCAGTCGGCACCCCTCTGCGCGGTAAGAAAATCGACCGTGCCGGAAGGCCTCCGGGCAGATTCGGCAGCAGTGTCGGCGAGATCGCCCTGTTGTCACCTGTCATAGCCAGTGCTTGCGGCGGAAAAAAATCAGCATACCAGTCACGATAACGATCATCACCAACCAGACGAAGGGATAACCGTAGTACCACTGCAATTCGGGCATCGCCCAGGGACTGGAGCTATTGCTGCCGAAGTTCATGCCGTAGACGCCGACGATGAAGGTCAGCGGTATGAAGATAGTCGCGATCACCGTGAGCACGCGCATCACCTCGTTCAGGCGATTGCTGACACTCGACAGGTAGATGTCGACCAGGCTTACGCTCATGTCGCGGTAGGTTTCCAGCAGGTCCATGATCTGGATCGTGTGGTCGTAACAATCGCGCAGATAGACCTGTGTTTCCTCTTTGATCAGTTCGTTCTTCTGCGCCATCAATGCGTTGAGCACTTCACGCTGCGGCCAGAGCACCCGGCGCAACATGATGAGCTGGCGTTTCATGGCATGTAGCTGCACCAGCGTTTCGCTGCCGGCGTTACCGATGATCTTTTCCTCGATATTTTCCATTTCGAGACCGAATGCCTCGAACACCGGGAAGCCCTGGTCGATGACGGCATCCAGCAGGGCATACAGCAGGTAGTCGCTGCCGCGGCTGCGCAGTTTGCCGATATTCTGTTGCAGACGCTTCAGCACCGGCTCGAACGGGTCCAACGGGTCGTCGCAGAAGCTCAGCACATAACTGGAGGCGAGGAACAGACTGACCTGGTGCACGGTGACCTCGCCGTCTGCAAAATGTGGCAGGGCCAGTATGACGAATACCTGTCCGTCGTATTCCTCCACCTTTGGACGCTGGCCGGTGTTGTGTATGTCTTCGAGCGCGAGTGCATGTAATTGGAAGTAGTCGCCGATCCTGGCCAGTTGCTCGCCTGACGGACGTCCCTGCGCATGCAGCCACGTCATCCGGCCCTCGGTGTCAGTGGTGCTGTCGAAGGGGATAAAGTCGCTGTCTTCACCGACGTCGAAGTGAGCCTCGTCGTAGCGGACCGTGCGAAAACGGCACGGCTTCTCGGCGCGCTTCGGGTGTGCCTGCAACGAACCTGGCGCCGTGCCCGGCGGGTGGTAGAGCTTGGTAAAAAGGGACATTGCATGCCTCCCGGTATGCGGATGAATTAGGGCCTGTTAACACTAATGGTTTTATCGTTGCTGGTGGCCATTTTTCTGCCTGGCGAGGCAGAATGAGCGTGGTGTAGTGACTCTACATGAGCGATTGATAACGAAGCGGGGCAAAAAATGGACCCAGCCCTCCGGGTTGAGTCTAAAAAATCACCACTCAGCGTTGCTCGTCGCTTATTTGGAGTA
>QJWQ01000189.1 GCA_003235325.1 Gammaproteobacteria bacterium
CCTGCTGGCCAATCTGGTGGGCACCGAGGAAGACCTGCAACGGATTAACTTTGCCGCCGGTACCACGGTCCTGGACGCAACCGGGGAGGGCAAGCTTGCCGACCTGGCCGGCGCCCTGAAGCAGCGGCCCAAGCTGAAACTGGTGATCAATGGCCGCCTGCACCCCACCGCTGACCTCAAAAAGCTACGACAGTTGCAATTGCGCACGGAGCTGCTGGCGGCGGGGCTCACCGAGCAGGATATCGATGACAGAAGCGAAGCCTGGGCCAAGGCCATCTCAGCCCGCTACGCCGAGTTGCCACAACCTGAAGCCGTCGCTGAACCGCCGCCGCTGACGCTGCAGGCCAGGGCCGTCCAGGCCGGTATCGTGATTCCCCCCGAGACACTGCGGCAACTGGCCCAGGAGCGGGCTGTGACGGTCAAACGCTACCTGGTGACCCAGGGAGGTATGGCAGCTGATCGCGCCGTCATTGCCCAGACTGACCCCGCAGACAAGGCCAACACCTTCAGTGGTATCGAGATGTCGCTGGATAACTAGGGCAGTTGGCGCCACAGTCAGACAGGGGAGCCTGCAACCGCCGGGTGCCTTGGTTTCCGGCTTCGTCATCACCTGAATTGGTTCAGGAGCAGAGGTGCTGGCCAGCTACCTGGCCAGCGGCAACAGCCGCACCCCGTAGATATCAAAGCGATTGACGGCGCCGCCAAGACCGCCGGCGGCCGAGTAGGTCTGGTTGTTGGTCAGGTAGCTCATATTGTAGAAATCCGACAGGCTGAAGCTGTACTGGCCGGGTGCGAGTTCCAGTTCCACCGGTGTCGAGTAGACCGGCGGATTGTCCGGTTCGTTGTGGGGCAACTGGACCACACCGCCGCCGACCACCTTGCCGTCGGCATCGGTGACGCTGAGCCATTTCATGCCGTTGGTGATGCCGGTTTGAACCTCGTGCTGGATATTGAAATAGCGGATCTGGAAGGCATAGGTGCCCGCTTCTGCAATGTCGATATCATCGACGCTGAAACTGTCGCCGGGTCGGCCCCAGTCCTGGATAACCGGTGTGCCGGTGCCGATCGTATCGGATTCCTTGCCGTCATTGAGGGTGATCACCTCCAGGTTGGAGCGAATATTGTCGGCATCGGCGGCAAGAACCAGCCCCGGGTTCAGGCAGTGGGGCCGGCTGTGGTGGGAACGGTTGCCGGAGGATTTGAAAATCGCCACCGCCGAGTAACAGGCCTGCAGTTCAGACGGGCTTTCATCCAGCCATGTGCCCGTTCCCAGTCCCGCCACCAGGGGTTCACCGTTGCGGAAGACCCGGTACTCGATGGTGCCCTTGTTACGGGTGTCGATAATGGTTACCGCCGCCTTGTCCCCCTGGCGTGATACCTCGATCACCGGTTCGAAGGGAGCGAATACGGCTTCATCGAATACCCCGGGTGTGGAGCTGACCAGCCTGATGGCTGTCTCGCCGGCGACCACGGCACCGAGCTTGATCTGAATGCTGTTCTGGTCCTGCAACTCATCGGCGGCAATGAGACCGTCGCTCTGGTCACCGTTGAGAGTAATCGAGGCGACGC
This sequence comes from Gammaproteobacteria bacterium, assembly GCA_003235325.1. GTDB lineage: Bacteria > Pseudomonadota > Gammaproteobacteria > Pseudomonadales > Porticoccaceae > SZUA-272. Next base: position 1,570 of record QJWQ01000189.1, read on the forward strand.
TGTAGACCCCCTGCTGATCGCTGGCTGGCGGCAGGTCGATCCTGACCTCCAGGGTCTTGCCCCAGAGGCTCAGGTTCTGCAGCAGCAGATGATCCGACTGGCCCAGGTAACGGCTGCGCAGCCGGCTGGTGATATAGGGGGCAATGCGCAGGCCCCGGGCAGTGGTTTCGATCCCGAAAATATCGTTGATTGCCAGACTCAGGTAGGCTCCCACCGACCACAACTGGCGCTTGGAGTTGATCACCGGGCCCGACAGGCCCGGGTTGCCCGGTTCCTGCCACATGGCCTGGGCCGACAGCCACTCCAGGTTTTCCATGTTGGACAGGTTCAGGGACGCCCCCCGGATCAGCAGTTCCATGGCGCTGTCCGCCACCGCCACATTGTTGCCGAGCCTGGCCGCCTTGAGGCCGTAGGCAGTGACGAAGGGCCAGATGGCCCGGTTGTGGTAAACGGGAATGCCGGGTTGCTGGGGAAAGATGACCGGCGCGCCCATGGGTCCGTGGGGATAACTGGCGAGGATATTGTCCCGCTTGTCGGCGTCGGCGATTCCGGTGATGATCGCCAGCGCCTGTCCCAGCCAGTCGAACTTGTGCATCGGCGCCCCGTCGAAGTGGGAGGCGGTTAGGCTGCTGTAAAGGCCCTCGTCCTCCAGCCACAGGTGTTTGTTGATGGCCGCTTTCAGCGCCTCGGCCCGCGCCTGATACTTGCCGGCGACCTCGGGTAGACTCAATTCCCGGGCCAGTTGTACCGCCAGGGTCATGGCCTGGTAGAAGGCGGCGTTGGTGGACACCGAAACGGAAGTGGCCAGGCTCGACATGTCGTCAGGGATCCAGGTGGCGTAAGTCTGCTTCCGCCAGTCCAGGAACGACTGTTCGCCGGTATAGAGGCCGGTTTTATTGTCCAGGGCTGCCAACAGGTCATTGTCGAGAGTGTTGCTGATTGCCTTTAACGCTTCGGCGGCAAACTGCTTGCGTTCGGCGACGGGCAGGCTGTGCAGGGCCGCTTCGGCACCGAAAGCCCAGGTGACCCGGTCGGTGCTGACCGGCCAACTGCCGCCGCTGCCGGTGTCCTGAAGGATCTGCAGACCGTCGGCAGAGCCTGCGGCGGCCTCGGGCTTGCTGACACCGTCCCGGTAACCGGAGAGCTTGAACTCCAGGGAATTACGTACCCGCTCCGGATCGAGCATGGCCAGACTGAGCCAGGCGGCGTAGGACAGGTCCCGGGTCCAGACGAAGTGCCACTTGGCGCCGGTCTCGAAACAGTTGCAGGGAATGGGCAGGCCACCCATGTAGGCGTCGTCACGAATGTCGCTGACGGCGTCAAGCTTCATTTCGTGCACTGCCAGGGCAAACAGGGCATCAAAGGCCAGGTCGCCGGAGCGCAACCGGGGCCAGGCCGGGTCTTCGCTGTAGACCTCGGACTTGGGCGCGTCCTCACGCTGCGCGGCGGTGGAGGACTGGCTGTAACTGCGCAGGCCATCCTCCTCGCCAGTGATGGCAAAAATCACCGTTTCGGATTTGCCGTCCCAGGTATCAAAGTTCAGCTGTTCGCTGTCAGTCTTCATGGGCTTCGATTCCGCATTGGCACTGTTACTGGTGAAGGCCGAAGTCAGACCGACCAGCACACCGGCAACCAGGAATGAAATGGCGAGTCGGCGATAGGTTTGCATGGCTGTTCTCCTGTTATTGTAATTGGTCGGTTCGAGGTGCCGATGGTTGAGCGCGCTGTTGCTCTGGTGTTCTGGTTTCCGGTTTTATCGCGCCGGTCAATGGTTTTCCCGCTTTCTTATTCTGGCTTGTCACCTTCGGCACCGGGAGTTGGCCTGCCACTCGCCAACTGCTGCAACCGCAGATTCAGGCTAGCGGCAGGACGTCTGCCTGTCCAGTACCGGGCAGCGATTGCCGGCTGCTTCAGTTGCCGCTCGTCGTATAAGCCACTGTTGATCGCGGTGGCACGGTCAATGTCAGTTCTCCGCTATCTTTCGAAAGCCGGACGCCGTAGACGCCGGACACGGCACTGATAGCCTCGTTGACCTGGCGTGGACAACCTTGCCCGGACCAGATATGTATCGGCAAAGGTGCCTTTTTAAAAAAAGGTTCGACTGGAATAAAGCTTGCAGTGAGGAGCGTTTACGGATGCGATGGCCCGGGATTTACTGTCAGAGCCGAAACAGAAAAGTGGTTGGAGCAGCTTGGCCAGAAAAAAGGCCGGATTGAAGCAGGTTTCGAGTGATAGGGTTGGAACCAACACTACCTTGAGCCTTCTTGTGGCAGTGGCCCGTCTGGTTGGCAGTACGGTACAGGCAGTTCAGGTGCTGAAGGTTGATGGTCAGGAAATCGACAAGACAGCAGTCAACCGAACCTGAGCTTCATGGACAGGACCATAACGGCCAGGGCCAGGGTGACCAGGTTGGCGATGATCAGCGGCCACTGCACCAGGATCAGACCGTAGACGGTCCACATGGCCAGGCCAAAGCTGAAAATGCTGTACATGATCAGTGAGATACCGCTGGTATTTCGGGTTTTCAGGGTCAGGAACACCTGGGGCAAAAAAGCCAGAGTGGTGCAAATTGCCGCGGTTGTGCCGATTACAGTTGTGAACATTTGCGCCCTCCGGTTACTGATGAATTGTTGATGGCGCCATTTTGAGTCATATAGATAACCAGCACTAATGGTTTATTTTTATTGCTGACATAACTGCCGGTTAAGGGTGCCGGTATCGGCATTCAGCGGTGCGGAGCCGATAAGACGTAGTCGTGGCCAGGCCCTGCCTCAGCCAGGGTCAGATGGTCAGATCTTCCACTTGATATTGCAGCCAATGGACGGCCTTTGGTCAGGGTTGACCGGCTTTCCAGCCAACAGGGCGTCCAGTGCCGAGCGCAGATCCGCGCCGGTTACCGGTATGTTGTTACCGGGTCTGGAGCCATCCAGTTGACCGCGGTAGACACAGCGTAAATTGCCGTCAAAGACAAACAGGTCCGGGGTGCACTCCGCCCCGTAGGCACGGGCTACCTGCTGGCTCTCGTCGTAGAGGTAGGGGAAATGGAAACCCGTGGCCTGCGCCATTTCCCGCATCCGGTCCGGCGCATCCCGGGGAAAACTGTCGACATCGTTGGCGCTGATGGCGGCGAAAGTGACCCCCCTGGGCAGGTAGTCGTCGGCCAGTTGTGCCAGTTGCTGGCGCACGTGAATGACAAAGGGGCAGTGGTTGCAGATAAACATGATAACGGTGGCGACATCCGACTTGATCTCCCCCAGAGCGACAGGTTTGCCGGAAACAGTATCGGGGAGGGTAAAGTCGGGAGCGACCGTTCCCAGTTCCATCATTTTCGATTCGATTAAGGCCATGCCTGATCTCCTGTCGTAGTCCTGCTGCCGGCCATTATTGCCACATTCATTCCGGGTCGCAATTCTCCATTGAATGTCCGCGGTCCACCATGGTTCGAAACTTACGGCGATTCCTGCAGAAAATGCAGACAACGATGGCAGCGCTGGTAATGGTGGTTCAGGGGACTTCAGTTTTTACGGCGAAAGGGGAAGTCAGGAAAAAGGAGAGGCACCTCCTGCTGGCGGCGTACATAGGGCAACCCGTAGTAGCGGACGAACTTTTTGTCGACCGACAAGGCCCCCAGAACCGTGTATATCGTCATCAGAGCCGCGAAAGACAGGTGGCTGAGGCTCATCTCGGGTGTGACCCAGACGCCCAGGATGATAAAGGTCAATGTCGGGTGCCTGACGAATCGATGAAAGTGCTTGGTCTTGAATGAGGACATGGAAAACGGGCGTCCCCTGACCTCGCAGTAGACCTGCTTTATTCCGAAAAATTCCAGGTATCGGTCCAGGACCAATGTCACGAAAAACAAACTCCAGATAGTCCAGAAGCCTATGTCCACAAGCCCCCTCGCTGTTCTGGATTCCATGTTGTAAACGCTACCGGGAATGGGTATCCAGCCCAGGATCAGGACGGAAATGGCTATTGCCGTGAACAGGCAATAGACAGTGCGCTCAAGAGGCAAGGGCACAAACCGGCCGCTCCACTGCTTGAAGGCCGCGCTCGCCATCCCCGTGTGCTGCAAACTCCAGAGTACCACCAGGCCCAGGTCAATGATGATGGCTTCTAATCTGCTCTCGGTGGGACGCTGCAACCAGGTGGACGGCAGTGAACCGTGCAGGAATAAAATAAAAAGGGCTGTGGAAGCGAGTGTGACCAGGTGGCATGCCAGTGCGAAAAAAATCAGAGCAGCTTTAATCAGCATGGTGCCAGGGTATCAGACGGAAAACAGCACCGAACCCAAATGGGTGGCAGCCACCGATCGAGAGAACATCATTTAGTAATGCCTTTTATTGAGAGATACCTTTACTGAGTGATGCCTTATTTTGAGTGACGCCTTTTTTGAGTGATCCATTTATTGAGAGATACCTGTGATTGCTTTGTCGCCTGCCATTATTGATTCAGGGCGCCGGAGCCGCAAGATGTAAATCAATGCCGAAATCCGGACTTCTGTGCCGTGTCAACGGTATCGATTCGGTCAAATACCTGTGACAATGCGGTCGACAGTGTACAAGCCGCAGTCAAGGCGAAAATGACAGTGTTGCCAGGGGGGCCGAATAGCTGCCAGTTGAATGGCAATGGCAAAGCCGATCCAGTCAGATGATCGCCGGCAAAGAGACGAGCCACCAGGTGGCTCACCGGCGACACCCCGGGGGGACTTCGGCTCCATTCTGTCGTTCAGCATTTCCGGGGCTCTAACGGACCCTGCTGCAGCAACATGCTGCTTTTCCGCAGGCAAACCCCGGTCGTTACCCAGGCGGCATTGCTGCTGATATCACCGATTCTGGTGGGAGCGCTGTACCTGTTTTCGTTGGCAGGCGGAATGCCGTTGCTTGTCCGGCACCTGTTTAACCTGCCGGCCACTTTAACCGGCCAGCCATGGCATCCTGAATCCCTGTCTGACCTGGAGAATACCTGTTGAAATACGATGTCATTATCATTGGCGCCGGCATTGTCGGCCTGGCGACGGCCCATGCCATACTCGAGGCCAGGCCGGGCCTGCATCTGGCGGTGGTGGAGAAAGAACCGGGTCCGGGCCGCCACCAGACCGGCCACAATAGTGGCGTCCTGCACTCGGGGATTTACTACCGGCCCGGAAGTCGAAAAGCCCTGACTTGCCGCCGTGGCTATACCCTGATGCTTCGTTTTCTGGAGCAGGAAGGCATTGATTTTGATATCTGCGGCAAACTAATTGTTGCCACCGATAACGCCGAGGTAGCCGGGCTCGGGTTGCTTCGTGACCGTGGCCAGGCCAACGGTCTCGATGGACTCCGACTGCTTTCTGCCGGGGAAAGTCGTGAGATAGAGCCCCACGTGGCAGCCTGTGCCGCCCTGTGGGTACCCCAGGCCGGCATCGTTGACTATGGACGAGTGGCGGCAACCCTGCAGAATCGTGTCGAGCAGCGGGGCGGGATTTTCCTTTTTAATACCCGGATCCTGTCGCTGGTCAATGGCGGTGTCAGGACCGATACCGGTGAAGTGGTTGAATGTACAAGACTGGTCAATTGCGCCGGGCTGTATTCGGATCGCCTGGCGCCGGCCGGTAAAAATCTCGACCATCGCATCGTGCCGTTTCGAGGGGAATTCTATCAATTGAAATCCGACCGGCAGAATCTGGTCAAAGGGCTGGTTTACCCGGTACCGGACCCCCGGTTTCCTTTCCTTGGAGTGCACCTGACCCGCAGGATTGACGGTAGCGTCGAGGCCGGTCCCAACGCGGTGCTGGCCCTCAGCCGTGAAGGGTACCGCTGGGCACAGGTGAACCCACGGGATCTGGCCGAAACCCTGGCCTGGCCCGGTTTTCACCGCCTGGTTCGCCGATACTGGCGAACCGGTTACGACGAGATGCGCCGGTCCCTGTCAAAACGACGCTTTACCCAGGCCCTGCAACGGTTGGTGCCTGAGCTTGACAGCGCCGATCTTGTTCCCGGCGGCGCCGGAGTCAGGGCCCAGGCCCTGGATCGAGCGGGCAATCTCCTCGATGATTTCCTTATCGAAAAGGACGGCAATGCCGTGCATGTCTACAACGCGCCATCTCCCGGCGCCACGGCATCCCTGGCCATTGGCGAATTTATTGCCGACAGGATTTATTCTTGAATTCATCACTGTATGAAAACCGAAAATGTGATTTCCGGTTTTTTCACGAACCTCTGTATTAGGGCCTGTTAACACTAATTGGATTGCCGCTGTTGAGTCTAAAAATTCACCGATCAAGGCGCGAGGAACGTGGTTTGGCCAGACCAAATGAGCGACGAGCAACGCCGAGTGGTGGATTTTTAGCCTCAACCCGAAGGGCTGGT
>QJWQ01000014.1 GCA_003235325.1 Gammaproteobacteria bacterium
AACGCCCGCTTCTACGATCACCGACGAGCAGGTGAGCCGTGCGGACATCCGGCTAGGCCGTCGCTTTCAACCCCATCAGCCCTTGTCCTACGAGGTCTTACTGATTCTCGGTTACCGCCATTGGCAGCGGGATATCCAGGACGCGGCCTCGGCAAACGGGCTGTTGGAAACCTATACCGGTGGCCTGGCTGGCCTGGGTTTCAAGGCCCGCTACCGGTTTGCAACAGTGGGGGAGTTGCATTTAACCGGCCAGTACAGCCGCACTATCAAACCGGAAGTGGAAGTGGATTTTGGCAATGCGCTGGACAACCGGTCCCTGGACCTGGGTACGGCGCCGGTCATCGATATCGCCCTGGGATGGACCTACCCGTTGCCCGGGGACCACCATTTTCTGTTGCAGGCCGGGTACTTTTACGAGAACTGGAAATTCGGCCGCAGTGATGACGAGTCCCTGACCCGGGATGGTGTTCCCGTCGGCCAGGTATTCCAGCCCGGTGGCGGCTCAAAAATTCACGGACTGGTGGTCACCTTGAGCAGGAAAATCCACTGACTATTTTTCAGCTGTAGGGCATCGGCTCTAAAACCAAAAATAACACCCGTTGTCTCTGGTCGGTCTGCAGAGTTCAACTCTCAACCATCGGGATAAGTGCCTGTTTACTCCTGGGGCTGTTAACACTAATAGGGTTATCTTTGCCGGCGACCATTTTTTTGCCCGGGAAGACAGAATGATCGGAATGTAGTGATTCTAAATGAGTGATCGAAAACGAAGGGTAGTAAGCGTCCAATCTCGACTTTACCAGTGTGAGGCCGGGCAGGCGGGTACTCTTCTTTGGATTAAAGCTTAATAGCCAGTTAGCACGAATCAATCGGCCGAATCTTAGAAATCGCTACGACAGATCCCCGAATTCCTTTCCCAGCATCTGGCAGAAATTGCGCTTGCGTTTGTGTTCCAGGTGCAGGTCTTCCAGTCTGCCGCGAAAGTCGTCCCGATGTTTTTCCCCGGCGATTTCCCTGGCCATTGTCAGCGCTTCCACCGCCGCCTCGTAGTCCCTGTTGCTGGTCTGTTTGACAGAAAATTCCGCAAAGCGGAAAACCAGCGGCAGGGCCCGTGCAGGCTGGTCCCTGTTGGCGTCGGCGATGACCAGGAGCAGGTCGGGATCGATTTTGGCCTTTTCCGCCAGCGCCAGCGCCTGCCGGGGTTGCTGCTGGTCCAGGTAGATTTCGGCCAGGGTGTTTATGGCCAGTCGCCGCTGCATCTCGGATTTGTTGCTGTCGATGATTTGCTGCAGCAATGCCATGGCTCTGGCCGGGTAATCCGGGCCGGATTCGGGCGAGGGAATGTCGACGATTTGCTGATAGTTGTCCAGGTTCGGCATCTTGGTAAAGCGCCGCCAGAGCACGGCCAGCACCGGGGCATAGTCCTTTTGAAACAGCCAGATGGCAAGCTGGTTATCTTCCAGTTCGTCCTCCGCATCATAGGGCTTGCCCCCGGCCTTTTCCGCCCGTTTGCGCCACCACAGAGCCTGGTCCAGCTGACCGGCCTCGAGGCATAGCCCCGAGAGCCGGAGAAAGTCGTCAAAATCCGTGGCCATCTTGCTGCGCAGTTCCACTTCGGCACCGACATCGCCGCGATCCCTGGCGGCCTCGAGCAGCGGTATCATCAGGTGCAGGTAGGTGGATTCCTGCTGCCTGTCTTTTCTGGCGAGCGGCGGCAGGGCATCCCAGGCGTCCCTGAGGCGCTGGTAGAAACATTTCATGCCGGCTTCTCCCAGCAGTTCGCTGTAGCCGGACGGAATCTCCGGGTAGAAGTCGGCTTTTGGCTGTTTGTACAGCTCGATCAGGTAATCGGCGATCTGTTCAGGACCGAGGCCGGACCGGGCCAGGGTTTGCCGGTGCAGGTCCGCCAGTTGCTCCAGGCTCGAATAGCGAAAGCCGCCGGAATCGTCGACGGTTTCCAGAGCGCGATCGATGCGTTCAACGGCGTAGTCCACCAGCGCCATGGCGGTCTCTGGTGGCTGCTGCTCAATCAGTGGCCCCAGGTTTTCCAGCACCCCCTCGAGCCGCTGAAAGTACTGGCGCACCTGGGCGTAGCGGTGCAGGTGGCGGTTGTAGGGTATGGCGGCGGTGAGCTGCTTCTTGATGGCCTTGTCATTGATCTTGCCGGCGGCGATGTCGGCCCGGAGCCGCCACTGATGGCGCAGTGCCGGGTCGTCCTGGATCAATTCCAGCAGATGGTCCACCAGGACTTTCTTGTCCAGGGTCATCAGGTAGGTGGGCAGGCGATCCGCGGCCTTGCTGCCCTGCAGTTGTTCCCGTTCGACCAGGCTGTCCCGGTATTTGAGGGCGACAGCGACGCAGTGCTTGCAGAAATCGAAGTTGTCGGAGGCGGGGCAATCGCAGGAGCCTTCCAGGATTTTGGCAGTGTGCTTCAGGGTCACCCTCCAGGTCTCGGTGCCTGCCAACTGGGCGGTAATGGCGCTGTGCCGGATTTTCAGGTTGCCGACCCGGTCCTGCCGGTAATAGTCCAGGCCTTTTTTGTAGGCGGCACTGCCGGCCAGTTGTTCCAGCATCTCATCGGTGACGGTTTTCATGGCGTTGTGCTCTTCAAGTGGCTTTTTTCAGGTGGCTTCTTTCAGGTAAGACAGGTCGGCTGAGAGTGGTCCTCTGAGCGCGGTCGGGCCACTGAGGTGCGGAAACTGTCGTCTGGAAAGTGCGGCAAGTGAGGGCGGTCAGGTCAGGCGAGCGGGTTCGGTAGTGTCTGCCGGCTAAGCATAACCGATGTTATCGGTTGAGTGATAACGCCGAAACGAGAATTCCCTGGCTTAAAAACTCAGAGCCTGAACGATGGCTTAAAAAAAGCAGCGCACCGCCAACTGCCATTGCTGTTCGGTCATGGTCGGTCTATGCCCGTGCATGCCGCGCGAGGGGCGATCGCTGCGAAGCCAGCTGTATTCCGCCTGGGCGAACCAGTGGTGGTCAAAGCGGTAACCGTAACTGAGGGTGGACGCCTTGCCGTACTCGTCATTGTTGTCGGTTGTGATGGCGTCATTGTCGACGACAGCAAATTCTTCCACGCGCGCCGTCAGACGGTGGCGCTGAAATTGTTTGCTCAGCATCAGGTAGGCGCTGTGATAGTCGTTTTTTACCAGGTCTTCCTCGGTGTAGGCCGATTGCATCAGCGTATCGCCCTGCAGGTACTGGGCGATGAGTTCCGTCTGCGCCGGCAGTTGCCACTTGATACCCAGATGGCTGAACCGGGTGCGCCAGGCCCACTGCAGGTTCTCCGCCACCCTGGGATCGCCATGATTGTCGTAATGTCCAGCCAGGACCCTGCCCCGGTTGTGCCACTGCCACTGCAGGGTCAGATGGGCGCCGATGCGTTCATCGAGTTCAAGGAAAGGCTCCGAGACCTCGGGCACAAACCACTCGCCGATGTCGGGCAGCGGCAGTGTTTCCTGTTGCAGGGTCTGCCGGCTGCCCAGCACCCAGCCGTGCCAGGCCAGCATGGCGCCGGTGGGATCATTGCCACGGAACAGCGCCGCACCCAGGGTAAAGTCGTGGTCGCTGTCGCTGAATTTTCCCAGGCGGGTGACGCTGACTTCAACGCCCTGGTGCCGCACCTCTTCGCCAATCCAGCTGTTGATGGTGGCGTAATCCAGGGTATAGGGAGAGGCCCAGGCGGTGAGCACATTTTCCATCGAGACGGTGGGATAGAGCAGGCCGGCCCTGGCTTCCAGGCGCAATCCGGTCTGGGACGGCAGCCCCCGGTACTGCAGATAGGCTTCGGTCAGTCCGGCGCCGTCCCGGACGCCGTCGCTGTAGCTGTTGCCGATGACATGGAGACTGAGGTTGTAGGCAAACTCGCCGGAATACACCAGGGCCCCCTGTGCCTGTGACCACTGGCCGCCATTGTCGTAACGCAGCTTGCCGTAATCCCCGTCGAGATAGCCGGCAATGCCGTCGGTGCGACTGTAGCGCAGGTCCAGGAGACCGTGGACCTGGTGCTCCGCAGCCTGAGTGGCCGTGGCCAGCAGCAGTAACAGGGGCACCAGCGCCTTCACCGAGCGCACAGCTCTCACAGGGAGCACTGCTTTCATAGAGAGCATACCTTGGCCAGTTCGAGATAGTCGCTTTGCATCAGCCACTCACCGAGTTCGTCCGCGGGCTTTGGTCGGCAGATAAAGTACCCCTGGCCCAGGTCGCAGCCTTTCCTGCGCAGCCAGGCCAGGGACTCGGCATCTTCCACGCCTTCGGCCACCACCCGCAAACCCATGTTGTGGGCCAGATCGATTGTGGAGTGGACGATGGTCTGGTCGTCCCTGTCCACCAGGAGTTTCTGGACAAAGGACTTGTCCATCTTCAATTCAGATACCGGCAACTGCTTCAGTTGGGCCAGGGAGGAATAGCCGGTGCCGTAATCGTCAATTGACAGGCGAATGCCCTCGCTTTCAATGCGATTGAGCACGGAGATGGCCGCCTCCGGATCATCCACCACCGCGCTCTCGGTTATCTCCAGGGAAATGGCGTCGCGGTCAAGGGTGTCGTCGAGAAGGGTCTCCGCGACCATGTCGTAGAAATTGTGGTCCCTGAGATTTTCCGCGGAAATATTCACGGATATCGACAGCGTCAGTCCCTGCTTCTTCCACAACCGGTGCTGCCTTACCGCCTCGACCAGTACCCATCGGGTCAGGGCATTGATCAACCCGGTCTGTTCGGCAACGGCAATGAATTTATCCGGGGGAACCATCCCCTGGGTCGGGTGTTGCCAGCGCACCAGGGCTTCCACATGACGGACACGGCCGGTGGCCAGATCCAGTTTCGGCTGGTAGTGAAGGATCAACTGGTCCTGGCAGATGGCAGTTTTGAGCTGGTTGATCAGTTGCAATCGTTCGATGCTGTCGCGACCCAAAGCACCATCGTAGAGTTGACAGGAGGCACCGGTCTTCTGGGCGTGCTGCAGGGCAATAGCCGCCTTCTGCAACAGGCCCGAGGCAGTCAGGTCATGGGCGGGGAACAGGGCCATTCCGGTCTGTACTTCGATATAGAGTGAGATACCCTGATAGCGCCACTCCGGTTCCATCAACGGCAGCAGCAATTCCATATAACGGCCGGTCTGCTCCGGATTTTCCGGTCTGGTCATCAGCACAAACTCACTGCCACCCAGGTGAAACAACTGGTCGGAAACGGCCATGCCCCGCAGGCGCCGGCCGACTTCCCTGATGACCTGGTCACCGATTTCGTGGCCGAGACTGGAATTGATATCGTTTATTCTGCGGACCGCGAGCTTGCACAGGCTGAACGCACGGTGGTGATCCTCGACCCACTGTTCCAGCACCTGGATCAGCCGATGACGGTTGGGTAAATCGGTCAACTCATCGTGGTAGGCCTGGTGTGAAATCAGCTGTTCGCGGCTGACCACCGCCTGCTGCATCTGCTCGAATTCGTCGACCAGCTCTCTCAGTTCGCCCTTGCAATCGATATTGACGCTCAAATCGTAATTGCCGCGGGCGATCCGTTTGGCCTGTCTGACCAGAACCTGAACCGGCCGGCTGATACGGGCGGCGATCAGATAGGCGCCCGCCATGGACAGGCTCAGGGTCAGAGCGGCGAGCAGCCCCAGTTCCCACCAGCGCTTGCGGATGGCTGCCAGCAGGTCGGCGCGATCGCCATACATCACTGCGGCCAGATGCCGGCTGCCGACGGTGCCCAATGATTCCGTGGTGGCAATGACATCGGCCCCCTGGTCATGGTTCATGATTCGGCTGATTCGGGCATTTTCCTGCCGGCGATGGTCTTCTTCGGGGTGGTTCCGGGATGACGCCAGCAACAACCAGCCGTCATCCGTCGCCAGGGCAAAATCCGTGGTAAGCCCGGTCAAATCGGCAAAATAGGCCGCCAGGCGCTGATCGATGTTGTAACCGAACCCGATCCAGCCAATGACCTGCGAGCCGCTTTTCAGGGGCGCCATGCTCAATTGATAAAAGGCGTTTTGCAACGGGTAGAGACGGGTGTCATCGGGCAACTCCAGCCAGTCGGGAAACTGGAACAGCTGCCCCTGCTCGGGCCCGACCCGAATTCTGTCGGCGCCGCTGCTGTCGATCTGCTTGATCACCTGGGCGCTGATGCGACCGTCAGGCGTAATCGCCATGGCCATATCCGCGTCTATGCGCTGGCGGTGATTGTTCAGCGCCACCAGAAAACTGCGGGTATCTTCCTGAAATACCTGTTTCAGGCCAAAGTCCTTGGCGGCGGTTTCAGCGAATGCCCCCAGAAAATAGCGGCGGCTTTCAAACTGGGTCCGGAAAACGGTTCTGGCGGTACCGAGCCGGTTTTCCACCTGGATGATTTCCTGTTGCTGTGTGGCCCTGTAAATGGTTTGCAAGAACACGGCCTGCACCGCCAGCAACAGGGCAACGAAAAAGAAAAAAATGGTGGCTTGCAGGCCTTTCAAACCTGCCACCTGTCAGTAGCCGTCGAGAAAATCGAAATCATCAATACCCTTTTGCCGTGGAATCTCCGCCATCGGTTGTGTCAATTGCAGGTTCAGTTCGGACCGGTCCTGAACCGTCAGCTGCAGGGATAATGGCCCCGGCTCTCGCATCTGCGGGTGCCAGGCGACCACCCGGTAGTCCCCGGGTTCGATCGCATCAAACCGTGCCCAGCCGTCGCTGTCAGTGGTGGTGGCATAAGCGGCGTCCGCCACCAGCAGGTAGCCGCTCATCCAGTCGTGGATGTTGCAACCCATGGCGATAATGCCGGGCTGGTTGAATTGCTGGTCGGCATTTTCTTCTCCCTCGCGGATTTTGAAGGAGAACCGGGCCGGACCATTGACCGAATAGATGTGGTGGGTAATGTCGTCACGATTGGTAAATACCACTTTGTCGTTATTGCCAATCACCGTCAGGTACGGGGCAAAACTCTTGTCCTTCTGCTGGATTTCTACTGTCCGCCGGGGTGCAGCCACAGGCATCGGCACGCCGGATTCCAGATAGACCGCCACCCCGCTGACGCCGGTGGCGTCCGGAGCCATGACCCGAACGCTCAACGGCGCCGCCTGGCACAGCAAAGGCATAAACAGCACTGACCATCGGCAGAGATTCGCCAGCAAGTTTGCTCCCCCCCTGTTGTGGCCATCTGTGCGGGAAAGTTGCAATTTTATTACCGGGCAGGGTCCGGGGTAGTGGCCCCCATCACACAAACAAGTCAAACAGTGGTCTCCAGGTCCTTGTTTTCACAATCATTGAAGCAAATGCCGCTTCCATGCCGCACCGTCTATCCGTCCGACTTGCCTGCCGCGACATCTTGATTCCAACTCGAGGCCCCTTCAAAGTACGCCAGAGCAGCCGTCCTGAACCGGTCAGCATTTCTTTGCCGGCGTTATTTTTTCCGCAGGGATATCGGCCGTCACAGGTGGCGAAAACCGATCAAACAGGAATATTTCAAAAAAAATAAGCAGCAGGAATAACCATGCCCGACTCCAGTGCCGACTACGACCGCAGAAAACTGTTTTTCGTCAGCGTCCTGGCGCTGTTTACCATCGCCCTCAGCGCTTCCCTGCGGGCGGCGGTGGCCGGTGAGATCAAGGCGGAAATACTCGACCCCATCAACCTGGCCCAGTCGGCGACACTGATTGGCAAATCCCTGGGGGCGGCCTTTCTGGGGTTTTCGGTGACCCTGTTCGTCGTCAGTCCGTTCCTGGACGCCATCGGCATCAAGCGCGTCATCCTGGGGGCGGCGCTGTCCCTGATAGGCGGCACCCTGCTGATTATTCTGGCGCCATTGCTGGCGACTGGCATGGGCACCTACCACCTGATCTGGGTGGGCATGTTACTCAACGGTGTCGCCTGGGGCGGAGTCGAAGGGGCGATCAACCCCATGACCACATCCCTGTACCCGCGTCAGAAAATCCACTATCTGAATATGCTCCATGCCTGGTGGCCGGCGGGACTGATTACCGGCGGTCTGTTGGGTGTGGTAATCAACGCCTTGGGGATTTCCTGGCAATTTTCCCTGGGCATGATCCTGCTGCCCGCACTGGTTTTTGCAGGCATGGCCCTGAGACTGGAGTTTCCGCCAACGGAACGGGCAGCCACCGGGGTCAGCATGGGGGAGATGTTTGCCGAAGTCTTTCGCAGCCCCAGTTTTCTGATCTGGTTCGGCGCCATGTTTCTCACCGCCGCCACGGAGATCGCGCCGGGCCAGTGGGTGGATCTGGCGCTGACTGAAAAAGTCGGCTTTCGCGGTATTCTGCTGCTGGTCTATGTCAGCGCCCTGATGTTTGTCATGCGCCACTTCGCCGGCGCCCTGGTGCGGCGCCTTTCCAGCCCCGGCCTGCTCTGGTGCTCGAGCCTGCTGGCTGCCATCGGCCTGTATCTGCTGAGCAGGGCCGATGGCCCGGTGTCGGCGCTGCTGGGGGCAACAGTCTGGGGCAGCGGCGTCTGTTTCATGTGGCCGACCATGCTGGCGACGGTGTCCGAGCGCTATCCCCGGGGCGGCGGCTGGCTGATCGGTCTGACCGGTTCCGCCGGCGCCCTGTCCATCTATTTTGTGTTGCCGCAACTGGGCGCCTATTTCGATCGGGTCAAACTGGACCTGGCCGGTGGCGCGGAGGCACTGGCGACGTTGTCAGGAGAGGCGTTGACCGAGATCGAGAACAGCGCCGCCTCGGCGTCGTTCCAGTTCGTGGCCATTCTGCCCCTGGTGCTGCTGCTGGTATTTGGCTCGGTCTGGCTGTACGACCTTAAAAGCAGGCGAAAGAACGGGGACCATTCCTGATTAACACTTATCAACTGAAGGGGATTGAAGCGCCTATGACCACAGACAATCGGGCGGCAACTGCAGCCGACGAATTTGTACCCCAGTGGGCCAAAACGGTGGTCTGGTACCAGATCCTGCCCGAGCGCTTTTGCAATGGCGATCCCAACAATGACCCGACCGCGGCCGACATCGTCGGCGCCGACCCGCAGGAGCAGGCACAGCAATGGCAATTGCACCCCTGGGGCAGTGACTGGTACCAGTTACAGCCCTGGGAACAGGCCAACGGCGAGCCGGAAATGTGGAAACACCTGCTGCGCCGGCGTTACGGTGGCGACCTGCAGGGCATTATCGACAAGCTCGATTATCTCCACGACCTGGGCATCACCGCCCTGTACCTGAACCCGGTATTTGACTCGCCGTCGCTGCACAAATATGACGGCGCCAGCTATCACCACATCGATCCCAATTTCGGTCCGGACCCCGAGGGCGATCGCCGGTTAATGCTCACGGAAAACCCCCTGGACCCCGACACCTGGGTCTGGACCCGCGCCGATGAACTGGCCCTGGAATTGATCCGGCAGGTTCACTGTCGGGGCATGCGCATCATCTTTGACGGTGTCTTCAATCACATGGGCATCAACAGCTTTGCCTTCCGCGACCTGCGCCGGCATCAGCAGCGATCCCCCTACCGGCACTGGTTTACCGTGCACAGCTACGAAGACGCCGTGAAAGGCACGCCTTTTGACTACAGCGGCTGGTTCAACGTCAAGTCCCTGCCCGCCTTTCGCCAGGACGAAAACGGTGTTGTCGACGGTCCTAGGGACTATATATTCGCCGCCACCGAGCGCTGGCTGAATCCGAAAGGCATGGGTACCGAGCACGGCCTCGACGGCTGGCGCCTGGATGTGGCCTTCGAAATCGCCCACCCGTTCTGGAAGGACTGGCGCCGGCACGTGCGCAGCATCAATCCCGATGCCTACCTGACGGCCGAACTGGTAATTCCCCCGGAGAAGGTGGAACCCTACCTGCAGGGCGACGAATTCGACGCCGAGATGAATTACAACTTCGCCTTTACCGTCGCCGAATTCATGATCAATACCGGCAGGATGAAAACCAGTGCCTCGGAATTTGATCGCAGGCTGCGCTACCTTCGGGAGTTGTACCCCCCCGGCGTGGCCTACGTCATGCAGAACCTGTTTGACAGCCACGACGCCAACCGGATCGGCTCCCAGATCCTGAACCGCGACCTGGGCAACTACCGGGACTGGCACCATTACCACCAGATTTCCAAGGCCATCGACAATCCCGCCTATTCCCCACGCAAACCCGGCGCCAGGGAATTACAGATCCAGAAACTACTGGTGCTGCTGCAGATGACCTACGTCGGTGCGCCGATGGTCTATTACGGCGACGAGGTCGGCATGTGGGGCGCCAACGACCCCTGTTGCCGCAAGCCCATGCTCTGGCCGGATATTGACTACGAGCCCGAGCGCCACGACCCGGATGGCAGTCCGAGGCCGGTTGGAGATTTTGATCAGGTGGCAATTAACGAGGACCTGAAACAGCACTACCGGACCCTGATTGCCATCCGCAATCGGCACCCGGCGCTGCAACTGGGGGATTTTGAAACCCTGGTCGCGGACGACGATCGGGATCTGTACGGGTTCAGTCGATCTTATCGCAGCGAAACCCTGTGGGTGATTCTGAACAATTCAAACAGTGCCCTGGACCTGGAATTGCCGGGTGCATCATACAACCGGTTTGAGGACCTGCTAGATCGGAAGGTCTTTAGCGCAAGCGGGGGCCGGCTCGATTTACACCTGGCTGCCCGCTGGGGAGTAATACTGAAGGTTTCCTAGGGCCAGAACCACTGTGATCAGGAGACCCGCTCGTATCTCAGGAGGCCGCTCGTATCAGGAGGCCCGCTCGCATCAGGAGACCCGCTGGCATCAGGCGAGTTGTGGCTTGGCCTGCCAGCGCCCCTGCTGGTCCCGAACGACACTGATTCGCAGATCGATTCGGCCGGCCCGGTGCCGCCTGTCATCGGCAAGACGATACCGCGCCGGCTCCGGCCTGGGGCTGACACCGAAGACTGCGGCCACGCCCCACCACATTCGCCGCCACCAGGCGGCCTTTCGAATATCCAGTTGCACACTGATATCGCACTCCCCCAGTCCCAGATTTTCCAGGCGGCCAAAACCGACACTGAAATCTGCTGCCGTCAGGTGCGCCAGGCCGTCGAGATGCGCCAGGCTGGAGGCAAAGTTGTTCCAGGCTTCGGCCTGACGCAACTGAAAGCGGGCATCGACGCTGATGATATCGGCGAGCACGGCGTCCAGCAGTTCACTCAGGGTAAACCACTGCCGCAGTGGCGATGCTCCCAGAAGCCGGTCACTTTGCATCTGGATTACGGATGCTCAGGGATTTTCTGGATTACGGGGGCTCAGGGATTTTCGTCCTGACCGGGATTACCCTGGCCCTTGCCCGGGGTCTGAATGGCGCTGGTCATCAACGACAACACCCGGGCCAGACCCTCGGGAATGGGCGCTTCGCTGGCCTGTACAGTTATGTCGAGACTGCCGCTGCGATTGGTAGTGGATTCCTGGGATGACTTGCTGGCCGCCGAACCCTTCAGAGATGCGCTGACCCAGGGGCTCGCCAGTTTGCCGGATGCAATCGTCAGGGATACGTCCTTGGAGGTTTCCGAGGCATTGCGAAAGGTCTGGGAGATCTCGAAGTGAAAGTGGGTGGTCAGGGACTCGATGCGCAGGTGCGGCACCGGCACCATGGCCAGCAATGGCGCCTTGACACTGATGCTGTTGGTCGAGCCGTCATTGGCTTGCTGGTCGATTTCAAAATCGACGGTGATGGGCTTGTTATCAACTATCATGCCCTGGATAAAGGCCTTGGTTGTATCGGCCGCCACACTCTGTGCCTTGACCGCGGCGATCAATGGTGCCGCCACCAGGTATTCCAGGGGAAGTGCCTGGAACTGACTGCCGATCAGGTTTTTTTCGTCTGCCATGGGATTTCGTCTCCTACTCTAGGTGGTTGTCACTGTTATCGGGGTTTTCGTCCTTCGGTGTCCTGGTATCGTCGCCATCGACATTGTCGCCCCTGGCGCTATTGCCATTATCACTGCCGCTACCATTGCCGTTGTCGTTGCTATTGCCGGACGGGTTCGTATTGCCGGACGGCTTCGGGTTCTGTTGTATCTGGCCGATTTCCGTCAGGGAAGTCAGCAATTTTTCCAGCCCTCTGGGCATGGGAATGGAGTTTACCTTGATGGCAATCTTGATGGAGGATTCCCGTTCACGCTTTGCGCTTTCACCTTCCTTCGGATGGTCCGGAGGCGCAATCACGCCCTCGATATTGATCGGCTTGTCCACCAGGAACCAGGGACGGGTTTCGCGGTCGGTATCGCCGGCGCTGGCCCGCATCTGGCTGTGTCGACCAATTTTGCGCACCGCCATTTCCAGCTGAAATTCGGCGTTATTGACCGCAAGCGGCGCTATGGGCACCAGGGCCAGTGCCGGCACGCGAATAGTCTGCTCGTGGATCTCGCCATCGATATCCACATCCTGCTTGAATTTCAGTTCCCAGGGCTTGCCTTCCATCTTGTCATCGTGGGGATAGCCCAGTTGCAACAACATGTTCAAAAAAGATCGGGCCGAGTGCAGCTGTGCCTTGAGAATGGCATCCAGTGGCGCCAGAAGCGCCTGCTCCAGGGAGATATCCTCCATGGAGGCGGGACCGCCATCACCACCTTCTGGCTGATTCGGTGGTGTCGGGGTTTTATCGTCGTTTGCCAAGTGAATATCCTCTTCAGTCTTCGGCGTGACTCAATTTTTTAACGGAAATTGCGTGGCCTGAAGCCATTGTCCACGATAGTATTGCCATCGGCACGCAGACTGCACCGACAACGGTTATCACAGGTTCAGCGCTGCTGACGGCTCCAGGCATTGAATCCGACCGGAAGTTTAACAGGGGAACAAGTGAAAAGCCCGAACCACAATCCCAATAGCGCCACCCTTGAGGGAATACAAAAACGGCTGCTGCAGCTCAGCCTGATTACCCTGTTTCTGTGCCTGGTGGTGCTGGCAAATATCGCCGTCTGTCTGTGGTGGTATCTGCACCCGGTCGAACCTGATCGCACCCCTGTATCGATTTTTCAACAGGTGATCGAGGATGCCATCAGCGCCAGCGCTGATGATATTTCCCGACGGCTCAATCCGGTCCGGGCCGACAACCCGCTGCTGATCTGGCGACCGGAACCGGATGGCGCCAAGCGCTGGCTCAAGGTGGTCAGCTGGATGAGCAACCAGGCTTTTAACCAGTACTATGCCGATCTGGTGGACAATCCCGAGGGCGGTACGACCCCGCCCGGGACACCCAGAATCTGGGTGACCCTGGCTCCGGAGATTCAGCAATTCTGTCAGAAACTGGACCTGCCCGACCCGAGTTTTCGCCTGAAACAATACCTGGGGCTGGACCCGAACCGCAGTTACCAGCGCTTTGTCGAACTCTGGGTTCAGCCCGAGGACCTGTTTCGCCCCTGTCCAGACCCGGAAACCGATGACCGGCAATGCAACCTGGGATTCGAGCCGGGGGTCACACCGAGGGTGAAAAACGTCGACGACTACCCCGCCTATTTCCAAAGCCTGGAGACCACCCAGTACCGCCCGGACGGCGCCCCCTGGACTCGATTGGGCTATACCTACGACTGGGCTTACGGAACCCGGGGAATCGGTGCCAGTGAATTCGTCATGGTGCCGGAAGCGCGCTACCTGGTGGCCGGCAGCGCATCAACCGAGGACTATTGTGCCCGCCATTGAACCGGTTCAGGTGTCGCTGATCCGGAGTTGACTGGCCCAGATGACGGTCCGGTCAAATGGACTCTACTTGCAGGGGCTCCACGACCTCATCGACACAGACCCGGTTTCGGCCTTCGGATTTTGCCCGGTAGAGTTGGCGGTCGGCATTTTTCAACAGTTGCTCCAGGTCAATGGCGCCATATTGTGTCGCCACTCCCAGGCTGGCCGTCAGCCGGATGATGTGGCCGCCATAGCTGATCTCCTGCTTTTCGAGTAACAGCCTTATGCGCTCCGCCACCTGAACGGTCAATTTTACATCGGTTCTGGGCAACAACAACACGAACTCCTCACCACCCAGACGGCAGCATATATCTGCGCTTCTGGAGCACATCGACAGGGTTTTGGCAACGTATTTCAGCACCACATCTCCGCCATTGTGACCGTGAGAGTCATTGATCTTCTTGAAGAAATCGATATCGATGGCAATAACACTGATGGGCGTCTGTTCACGCTGACTCTGGCCAAGCAGCGCCGACATGGCGTAATCCATGCCCCGGCGGTTGTGCAGGCCGGTCAAAGGGTCCTTGAGGGCCTGGCTCGTCAGCTGCTTCTGTTCATTGATGACAATCGAGGTCAGGAAACCTATGCCCACCAGCACATAGGAGTTGGAACTGGTAATCAGAATCACACCGTAGGCAAAGTGGGGGTTCTTGAGAATCAACAGGCTGTATATCTGCAGGAAGACGCCAATAATAATGAAAAAGGCTGCGAAACTGATGATGGCGCTGCCCATGTTTTTTATTTCCTGCGCGCGCCGTGCCGAGACGTACATGATGATCGGGTAGACAGAAAGCGCGTACAGGGACATGGTCAGAATCTTGGCCACATCGTTGGAGCTGTAGACACTGATAGTCATGACCAGCAGATGTGCCAGCGAAATTAAAAGAATTGACCACCACTTCCTGACCGCTTCAACAACGGCTATCAGCAGCACGAAACTGCAAGTGATATAGAAAATCGAGGACGCCGTCAGGTCGATGGACAGTTGTCTTGTATCCTTGATCCCGAGAATAATCCAGCCGGCCAGACCAAGAATATAATAGGTGTGGTAAAGCCTTACCGAGGTAGCCGGCAAACTGCCGCCCACGAGGGAGCGTATTACCAGAATGAAACTGGAGATGGCAGTAACAATGATGACAAAAAATGCATAAATGTAGATGTCGCGACTGACCTCAATCATGTTGAAGCCTCCGGGGATATCTGCGCTTCTCGACTCGCTGCGGTCGAGGCGGAAAACATGATGTAGGGCTCAATGATAAAAAATATTGAGCAGACAAAATCTGACGCGCCAAACCGGTAGTCTCCTTTATTCTTCATACAACCTGTAACTTTACCGTAGTCGTGGTTCCGGTGGTGAACCTCGGCCAAACTTTGTCCCTGGCAGTGGCAAGAGAAATAACCATCACCGATCCGATGCGATGCCATGCGTTTCAGGACCGCCACCGGGATGCCTTTCTGCTCGCTGTTGTCCTTCGTCGACGGGAACACAAACTTTGGATCATAGTCTAATCGGTTTGAGAGACGATGTATTGACAGGCGCTTTAATTTGCAAGATTTACGCTGTTGATACAGTGAACCCCCATGCCATCGAACAGGAGAATGGACACTGTGAAAAAGCTGGTTTATTCCTTGATACTGGTGCCGTTGCTGGCTCTGCTGGCAGCCTGCGCGGGCTCCATGAAAAGCGATGTGGTGACCTTTCACGAGGGTTCCCTCCCCCAGGGTGAAACCATACGCGTGGTAGCCATGGATGAATCGAAGCAGGGCAGCCTCGAATTTGAACATTACGCCGGAATCCTGCGGGATAACCTGCGAAAAATTGGCTATACACCGGTAGAGGACGATCAACCCTCTGATTTGGTGGCGGAATTTGACTATCAGGTCAGCGAGGGTATGACCCAGGTCCGTTCCAATCCCAATGGCTATTCGGGAAGATATGCCCGTTACCATTTTTATTACGGCCACTACCATGACCCGTTTTACTTTGGTTTTTACAATGACTGGCAGCCGGAGGTTTACTCCTTTACGGTCTACAACCGGACTCTCAAGATGAATATCCTCAAAGCCGGTGGCGACCGGGACATGGTTTTTGAAGGTCGTGTCCAAAGCATCGGCCGGGAAAATGAAATTGCCCGGGTGATGCCCTACCTGATTACCGCCATGTTTACCAATTATCCGGGTGAGAGTGGTGTAACCAAGGTAGTGACCATAGAAAAAAAGTCCTGAGACCCGGATTCCCTTCATCGTCCAGATGAGCGAATGATCCTTCCGGTGCAACCCGGGAGGGTTTCTATACTGTGGCTTTTTGGGCCGCTGGGCCCACGGCTGATGCCAGGGCCGGTTTCTGGCCCATCTGTTCGAGGAATTCCTGTCCTTAGTACTCTATAATGCCCTGCCATGTGAGCCTGCTCGACCTTGATCGGGAACAACCTCAACGGCAGGTCGAGCAGAATCCCTGCCGCTGCCAATGCCAATCCCCTGTATATCGGTACTCGGGCTTCACCACCTGACACTGGAGAGTTATGACAACCGCCGTTCTCGCAGTCGTGTTTGGCCTGGCGCTCCTGGTCTGGAGCGCCGACCGTTTTGTCGAGGGTGCTGCCGCCACTGCAGGCCACTTCGGCATGCCGCCTTTGCTTATCGGTATGGTAGTGATCGGATTTGGTACTTCCGCGCCGGAAATGGTGGTGTCAGCCCTGGCTGCTTCCCAGGGCAATCCGGGGCTTGCCCTGGGCAACGCCTATGGCTCCAATATCGCCAATATTGCGCTGGTGCTGGGATTAACGGCCGTGATCAGCCCAATTGCCGTGCAATCGCAGGTCCTGCGCAAGGAACTGCCAATGCTGGCTGCCATTACCGCCCTGGCGGCTTTTCAACTGATTGACGACGATATCAGCCGCGTCGATGCCAGTGTTTTGCTGGCAGTGTTCGCCGTCTTCATGGGATGGTCTGTCTGGCAAGGGACCCGGCAAAAAGCCGATTCCCTGGCGACTGAGTTTGAGCGGGAACTGGAAGTCCACGCCCTGCCCCTGGGCCGAGCCGTCATGTGGCTGCTGGTGGGACTGCTGGTGCTGATCGCCAGTTCCCGCCTCCTGGTCTGGGGCGCGGTGGATATCGCCCGGGCTCTCGGCGTCAGCGACCTGATTATCGGCCTGACCATTGTTGCCATCGGCACCTCGCTACCGGAACTGGCGTCGTCAATTATCGCTACCCGCAGGGGCGAACACGATCTCGCCCTGGGCAATGTCATCGGCTCCAACATGTTCAACACGCTGGCGGTGGTGGGTATCGCCGGCGTCATCAGCCCCATGGCAGTGGGACCTGAAGTTCTTTCCAGGGACATGGTGGTAATGTCGCTCCTGACCCTGTCACTCTTTGTGTTCAGTTATGGCTTTCGAGGCTCCGGCCGCATCAATCGCATTGAAGGCGCCCTGTTACTGTCATGTTTTATCGGCTATACATCCTATCTTGCCGTTACGATATTTGGCGCCTGAGGTGCGAACAAAAAGGGTGGCGGGCTAATCCAGGGTAAAACCGATTTTGACTGTCACCTGCCAGTGCCGGACCTCGCCCTCGTCGATGTGGCCGCGAATATTGGTGACTTCAAACCAGCGCATATTGTGAACAGTCCTGGCTGACCTGTTCACGGCCTTCTGCACGGCGTCTTCCATACTGATTGTGGACGAGCCGGTGATTTCCATTAGCTTATAGACATGATCGGACATAATGTACTCCCGGATGGGTCTGTGATGGATTTCAATCTGCTTTTATCGGAGCATTTGTCTGGCGTTCTTTATTGAACTGCTCCTGGCAGCGGCTCCAGAGCTTTTATACTTACTGGCCGCATGCCTAATTAAAGCCCCTGTATTGCAGAAAATCCATTGGTGAGAGCAAGGGATTTGACGCGGCCTGTGGCAATTCAGGGCTCGACGACCGTGCTCTGCCGCCGACAGACTTGTTGTAAACCATCGCAGCCGGCACACTCATGGCTTCTGAAGCAGCCGCCAGCACCGGAGGAAATCCAAAGTGTGGGTAAGAACCACCTGTGAATTGACATTCGCAATCGATATGCCAACCCCCTTTGTCTTTATGCTCAGACCCCGAAGCGGGGCCCAGCAATGGGTCGCCAGGGAAGAGTATGCCCTGCGACCCTACGTCCTGGCGGAGGAATTTACTGACGGTTTCGGCAACCTCTGTCAGCGACTGGTGGCCGGACCGGGTAATTTCAAAGTGCGTACCAGCGCCGAGGTAATGACCGCCGATTGGCTGGACCAGTCCCCGGGAGCGCCTTTTAACCTGATTCAGAACCTGCCGGAGCAGGTACTGGCCTATTTGTTGCCCAGCCGATACTGCGAGTCTGAACTGTTCAATGATATGACTTCTCGCCTTGTCATAGGTCGATCGCCGGGATATGACCAGGTGGCTGCCATCGTCGACTGGGTCAGGCACCACATTGCCTACCGGCCGGGTTCCAGCATGACGCCGTTGACCGCCACCGATGTCAACGCCAATGGTCAGGGTGTCTGTCGCGACCTGGCCCATATTGCCATTGCCATGTGCAGAAGTATCAGCATTCCGGCGCGAATGGTGGTGGGCTACCGCTACGGCCTCGAGCCCATGGACCTTCATGCCTGGTTCGAGGCCTGGGTGGGGGGTCGCTGGTATACCTTCGACCCCACGCAACCGAGGCTGACCGGCGGTTATGTGGCCGTGGGCTTTGGCCGGGACGCAGCCGATGTCGCCATCTACAGCCAGTTTGGGCCGGCGGTCTATCCCCTGCACCAGTACATCGCCGTCGAGCAAATGGAAGAACCGAAGGATTAGCCGTTCAGGCAGGCTACTGCGGTAATAAAGCAGCGGCAAAGAATCCGGATACCAGCAATGATGACTGATGATCCTGACAGTGGCAAATTGACGACAATCATTCTCGAACACCGATTTAGCGGCCGACCTTTCGATCTGGATCGCTATAACCAGGCACAGGCCAATAATGAATGGTGTCTGAAACTCCACGGGGTCAGACACCTGGTCAGTTATCTGACCCCCGACAGAATGCGCATGATCTGTGTCTTTGAGGCGCCGGATGTGGAGGCCGTAAGACGCACCTCCCGGCAACTGGGTTACGGCTACGACCAACTCTGGCCCGCCACCGTGATCCGATGATCCGACTTCCCTGGCCCGGTTCAGGAAGTAGCGGGTCGCCAATGCGGTGCCGGTTTAATACCGCTTTACCGGCACTGACCTTTGGCTCATTGCCTGCGGCGCCGTCAGAGGCGAGGGATGGTTAGAGGCTTGTCTGCAACGGGCTACTTGGCTTCCATGCGCACCACGGAGAAATTCTCCGGGACCTGTTCACCGCGCTCGTGGCGCTGGCTGCGGGCCTGAAAAAATTTCGCGGGACCGTCGTCACCGTGCTCGAGTATATCCCCGAACAACTCACCAGCCTGCGCCCAGAGTCCCTGCTGAAACGCCTCAAGGGCAGTGGCGAACCGGTCGCAGAGAGCTCGCTGCTCCGACGTCGCATTGGCTTTCATCGACAGGATTTCAACGATAGGCAGTCCCTCGGTTTTGCCGACAAACTGGAACTTACCCAGGGGACGCAACAACAGCATATCCTCCAGTCCTTCAACTACCTGGGCCGTGGCCAGCAGGCGAGTGCCCAGGTGCTTGTTCAGGCTCTCGATGCGGGAGGCCGTATTGGCGCAATCGCCGACGATACTGTAGACAAAATGACCACCGCCCCCGGCGTGGCCGACATACACGGAACCGCACTCCAGGCCGATACGCACACTGGTGCCCAGGTTGCCGTGGCGCGCCTTGAAGCCCTCGATGGCGTCGACCGCCTCCAGTGCCGCAAATATGGCTTTGCTGCGAGGACGTATATCCGGCTTTGGCGCTGTCCAGGCACACATGATGGCGTCGGCGCGAAATTCGGTCACGTCGACCTGATGATTTCGCAGTGGCTGGGCCAGGGCTTCGAAATATTCATTGAGGAAAGAAGCCAGTTGATCCGGCGACAGCTTCTCGGCCAGGGTCGAGAAACCGGCCATGTCTGTGGCAAAACAGGTGCTGTAGACCACCTTGTTGGTGGCGCTCGGGTCCAGCCGGTTTTCAGTCAGCTCCCTGGCAATATTTTCCGGCAGGTAGTAATTGATGGCTTCACTGATGTGTTTGCTGCGACGCCGCTCAAACAGGTATTGCCCCAGCAGCCCCAGCAGCAGCGCCATCGGCATTTGCACCAGCAACGGAATGGACAGGGGTAGCCAGACTTGCCTGGCACCAAACAACCAGGCACTGGCCAGGGTATAGGCTGCGGCCAGTGCCAGGGCAATGGGAACCCCGGCCGCGGCGGGAATAAAATAAACGGTGGCCGCCAGCAGCACTCCAAATACAAAGAGAATGGCAGCCGTGGCCGACAGCCCCATTGATTTCAGGGATGCATCGGTCAGCAGGTTGGCAAAGGCGGTGGCGGCAATTTCCACGCCACTCAGGTCGACGCCGTCATCCCCGGTAAAAACGGTGTAAAAGCGGTCCGGCTGACCGGGATCATAGAGGTCCGAGAAACCGACAAAAACCACTTTGCCGCTGAAATCCAGCGCCCCGGCGGGAAGGTTCGGGTCCACTCCGGCAATGACCGAGTGGTAGGGAATGGTGGTTATGGAGCCCGGCGGTCCGTAGAAGTTGATATAGCGGTGGGAATCGCCGGAATAGAGCGCGGTCAGCGCCCTGAGCAGATCGGGTTTCCCCGGGAAATGACCACGGGCACCGCCATCCTGAACCGATGCCAGTTCCTCGACCAACTCTGGCCTCGTGGTCAAAAGGCGCCGCATGGAGAGCATGGCCTGACGCAGGCCCTGAGCCCCGGCCAGCCCCGAGGATTCGGTGGCTATTGCCGATGTCACTGAATCATCGAACTGAGCCAGCAAATTCAACCATTGGGGATATTCTGCCAGGGCGTGCACCTGCAGGGCGATCGCAGGCATTGTCGGGGCATCACCGACGCTGCTCTTGAATGTCCAGAATTCATAGACGGCTGCGTCGATTTTAGGCAGCGGAAACGGAGCCAGCCCCCTGGCGGCCTTTTCCAGTGACTCCAGGGGCGGGATCAATTCCTCGATCCAGACAAAGCCGGTGTGGCGGCCTGACATATCCTGGATCGGCTGTTTCTTGCCGGTGAGTTTTTCTACCAGTACGACCCTGTCGGCACGATCAACGGCAGCGGCAAAGAGGGCGTCATCCTCGGCAAGCTTCGGTGTCTTGAAAAACACGTCGAAGACAATGGTGGATGCCCCCCGCTGTACCAGCGCATCCACCAGTTTTGCGTGAATGCTACGCGGCCAGTCCTGGGGCGATTCCGATAAACCGAGTCGTTGCCCGGTACCGGCATTGATGGCAATGACTGCCACATCCGCCGGTGCAGCGACCGGCCCCCGCAAATGGAATAGCCAGGAAAGACCGACCCTGGTCTCCAGGGTATTGCCTATCCCTGAAAGCCCGAGAATCGCACCAGCGACACCGGTCAAAATGCCCACAGCAAGTCCCTTCCGCCACCTGCGCATTCAATGCCCTGAAAATCTGTTATCGGCTGTCATGTTGGCGAAGGAGCTTCATCCGGGAGGGGGTTAGATCGGCTGGAGAGCATTAAGACGCTGCTCGATCCGGTGATACTAAACTGCAGCAACAAACGAAGTCCAGTCCTGAAGGCCTGGGGTTCCCCCCGCTACCCCGCACTTTATTGGCCAAAAGATTGGCGATTCTCTCCGCGGCCGAAGAAATAACGCACCACTTTAAATCAGGACAACAAAATCTGTGATTTTTTAGTGCGTATATTTTTTAGTTGCCGGAACCGGTCGTGTAATTACCCATAATAATTAGAGAGTTAAATCACAGGCATTTTGAGAACCAGTTGGCATATTTATTGCCCCCAGCTTGTATACAACACATCCAGGCAGTAGAGGCAAATGACATGGCTGTCGCAGCTATAACCCGCGATCCGTTCATGCGCAGTGCAGGTAAAAAGACTGGATCTGGCCCATCATGCTATGGTTCCAGAAAAGTCCATCACCGCTATATAGTTTTATTGACAGCGATGCTGCTGTCGTTCAGTTTCAGTCTGACTTCCCCTTCGCTATCTGCAGAGGAATCCTGCCGGGAACTCGCCGGTCAGATTGTTTCCATTGAAAGCAGGGTTTTTGTCCAGCCGGTGGAAACAGAAGCCTGGCATCCCGCCAGCCTCAATCAGGATGTCTGCGAGGGAGACACCGTACGAGTCGGCGAGCGCAGCCGGGCCGCCATTCAACTGATCAATGATGCCGTCCTGCGTCTCAGCGAAAATACCACCCTGCGCCTGCTCAACGTCGCCGGGAATGAACAGGAGCGATCCCTGCTCGACGTGGTCAAGGGCACCCTGAAATCTTTTATTCGCAAGCCCCGAACGCTCACTGTCAACACGCCCTACCTTAACGGATTGATCGAGGGTACCGAATTTCAGGTTACAGTCACCGAGGAGATATCATCCATCCTGGTGCTGGAAGGGCAGATTCTGGCGCAGAACGACAAGGGAAACCTTCGGATCGTCCCGGGTGAAAAAGCCGAGGCCGGTGCTGGTGAAGCACCGGCCAAGGTCCTGGTCGTCAAACCGCGCGACGCTGTGCAGTGGGCCATTCACGTGCCGACACTGGCTGATTTTAGCGGTGCCGATCTGAATGATCCGGTTTTTATAGCCTCAAGCGCATTGGCCATCGGCCACCTGAGTGAAGCCAGCGACGCGATCGCCAAAGCCCTGGAGACAGATCCACAGAACAGTGATGCCCATGCGCTCAACTCCATTGTTGCACTGGCTTCCAACGACATCGGTTCGGCGCTGAAAGAAGCCGGGGAGGCGGTCCGACTGAATTCCTCCTCGGCGACCGGGTATATCGCCCTGTCCTACGCACATCAGGCACAGTTCGACCTCGACGGCGCCTTGGAAGCCATCGAATCGGCCATTGCCCGCGACCCGGAAAACGCCTACGCGTGGTCTCGCCGGTCCGAACTGCAGGCATCTTTCGGCAATATTGAAGAAGCCCTGGCGTCGGCCCGAAAAGCCGCGGAAGTCAATCCCGGCATTTCACGTACCCAGTCCGTCCTGGGATTTGCCTACCTGAACCGAATGGAGACCGGCAAGGCTCAGGAAGCCTTCATGAAGGCCATCAACCTCGACCCTGCCGATCCCATGCCTCGTCTGGGCCTGGGTCTGGTCAAAATTGGCGAGGGGCACCTCGCCGCAGGCCGCGGTGAGATCGACGTGGCGGTGGGCCTGGATCCCAATCAGTCCATTCTGCGCAGCTACCTGGGCAAGGGCTATTACGAAGAGAAACGATCACCCCTGGACGAACAGCAATTTTCCATTGCCAGGGACCTGGACCCGAAAGATCCCACCCCCTGGTTCTACCAGGCCATTGCCCTGCAGACCAGCAACCGTCCCGTACAGGCACTGGACTCACTGGAAACAGCCATAGAATTGAACGACAACCGGGCAGTATACCGCTCTCGACTTTTACTTGACTCTGACCTGGCCTCCCGCAGTGCCAGCATCGGCCGTATCTACAGCGATCTGGGTTTCCAGGAACTGGCCCTGCGCGAGGGCTGGAAGTCGGTGAATACCGACCCCACCAATTTTTCCGCCCACCGGTTGCTGGCCGATTCCTATTCCGTACTGCCCCGGCACGAGATTGCCCGGGTCAGCGAACTGCTGCAGTCACAACTGTTACAACCGCTGAACATGACACCGATTCAACCAAGGCTATCTGTCAGCAATCTGGCGTTGATCAGTGCCGGGGGACCGGGCTCGTTATCCTTTAATGAATTCAACCCGGTGTTTAACCGGGACGGTTACGGCTTACAGGCTTCTCTGGTGGCCGGGGAGAATGGCACTTCCGGGGAGGAGGCAGTTATTTCCGGACTCAGTGGTAGCACCTCTTATAGCCTTGGCGCTTTTCACTACGAAACCGATGGCTTCCGGGACAATGCAGACCAACAGGACGATATTGCCAATCTGTTTGTTCAGCATGAGTTCTCCCCGGAATTCAGTGTACAGTCCGAACTTCGCTATCGGGATTCGCAGAAGGGAGATCTGTTGCTCAGATTCTTTCCCGAGGATATTTATGAGACACAGAGGCAATCTGTCGAAACCGTCACCGGACGCATAGGAGCAAAATACGCGTTTAACCCGGCTTCAGTAGTCCTTGCATCATTTACATACCAGGAAGAAGACGACCGCACAGTCTGGGATCCCTACCCTATTCCCTATGTTTCAATAGATCTTGATTGGCCTGAACAGCGCTCCATGGCCAGCGAAATTCAGCACCTTTATCGCGCTGAAACCTTCAATATCACCAGCGGCGCGGGCTATTTTGATGTCGATTCCGAAGCGATTGTGTTCCAACGCTATGGACCGCCATTACCGCCCGCGTATTGGGGTGAAGGCACATTCAATCTACCTTTTATTGTTCATCATACCAATGCCTATTCCTATTCCAATCTAAGGCCTCTCGATGATCTGACGGTAACGCTGGGCGTAAGCTACGATCGCATCACGGGGGATCTTCAGGGTTTGGATGGCACAGAGAATCTCAACCCCAAATTTGGCGTGACCTGGGAGCCTGTAAGCGGGACGACATTGCGCGCGGCCGCGTTCAAAGCGGTCAAGCGCACCCTGGTCACCAATCAGACCCTGGAACCGACCCAGGTGGCCGGATTCAATCAATTTTATGATGATGAGGATCTGTCGGAATCCAGGCGGTACGGCGCAGCGATTGATCAAAAATTCAGCGGTTCGTTTTCAGGCGGGGTTGAATACTCGGAAAGGGAACTGACAAATTACTACGTCGATTCGGATGTCTCTGTTAAGACTACCGATTGGGAGGAATCGCTCTGGCGTGCCTACATTTTCTGGGCTCCCATAAATGGGCTTTCCTTCTCTGCCAAATACGAATACGAGGAATTAACCCGTGACCAGGATTTCCCTATGGGAGTTATTGATTCCGAGACACATCGATTGCCCCTAGGCATCAACTATTTCCACGATTCTGGTTTCAGCGTATCCCTGGTTGCGACTTATATCGACCAGAAAGGACTATTCGGGAACGAAGACTTTGCGTATCTACACTCTTTCTCGGATCCGACCTATCGTGCAGGCAGTGATGATTTCTGGATAGTTGATGCCACCTTCAGCTTTCGACTGCCAAAGCGTTACGGTTTGTTCACCATAGGAGCCAAAAATCTTACAGATGAGGAATTCAACTATTTTGACCAAGATTTGAACAATGCGAGCATCCAGCCAAAAAGAATGGCCTTTGCAAGGCTGACTCTGTCATTGTTCTGAACCAAACCACCACAAATTTAGTATGGAGTACCCGATGAAACACGACACAAAAAATAGTAATAATAAGCCGCTAATCAAAGTAGCTGCATCAATCGCATTAGGCCTTTGTGCCGGCTACGGCGTGCATGCCAATGCAGGATTCAGTATCAAGTTGCCTCTAGTATGTTGCAGTATGTCCGGTACCGGCGCCTTAACTGGCAGTGGTAAAAATTTCGAGCTCACTCTTTACTCTGCGTATCATCCCACCGCCGCTGCCCAAACCGTTGTCTGGTGTGCAAACAAAGACGCCGAAGTCCCTTCCGGACAGGTTGAATATTTATCGGATAACGAATGGGGCCTGTACAACTTTCTCGTCAAAGGTGGTTCGGCAGACACTACAAAAGTTGGAAATGAAAATATCTTCGGTTTCTCTGTTGGTATTAAATTCACCGATTATTTCATGAATGCCACGGGGGCGGTAGGTAGTGATGGTGACCCTGACTATTGGAGGCCATACTGGGAGCAAGACGTACCCAATATCTGCCCGCAAGGACAGGAAGTTATTAAAGTTCAGCCTACCGCCTTTTATCTGGTCGGCAAGCAGCTTGATGATAAAGGTAATGTAAAAAGCAGCCAAGCGATATGCGCATATATTGATCCCTATAATATTGTCGTTGAAATGGTCAATGGTGAATGGGAAATTACCAGCCCAGAAAATTATTCTGTTGACCCAGACGGCGATCAAGAAGCCCTATGCGGTGTTCCAGCAGCACTGCCTACATTTGAGCTTGATCCACGATTCTGGAGCAACTCGAATTAATTCGTATCTTAATGAAACGGGGATTTGAAAGGTTAATTTATTGTTGATCAATGGGCCCTTAAAACTTGGCACAGACCTTTCGACTACTGTTTTGCGCGTTAGATTAGTTTGATGTTAATTCAGCTAACTCCTACATTTCGTTACTATTAACCCGGCGACTAAGTAGGCATCCTGCCTATTTAGTCGCGCGCCATTAAAATACTGGCAGAATTGTGCGAAATTCCTTGTATTTTAATGGCTTGCATTGGCCTGCGGCCAATGGCGGCACGTCCGTGTGCCGCATTAAC
>QJWQ01000027.1 GCA_003235325.1 Gammaproteobacteria bacterium
ACCATATGGGCGGCAACGACCCGATCGGTTTCGTCATCGACGATAAGTTTCATCAGGGTTCGCTCCCGTCGGCCGGTCATCGTATGTTTCATGGAGCGAAACGACGATTTGTAGATGCGAAGCCCGGAATACTGCTTGCGGGCCTGTTCCTCGGTGGGGCCCACCGTAGCGATGTTGGGCTGGCAGAAAACGGCGGTGGGGATGGCGCTGTAATCAAGCCTGTTCTGGTCACCTGCATAGAGGTGCCTGACCAGGGCCATGGCCTGCGCCAGGGCCACCGGGGTTAATTCCAGTCCACCGATGACGTCGCCAAGGGCATAGACCGAAGGCACACAGGTCTGGAAAAAATCGTTTACCGGAATACTGCCGTCTTCACGGGTATCGATTCCCGCAGCGTCCAGGTCGAGGCCCCGGGTATTGGCCCAGCGACCGGTGGCGTAAAGAATCAGGTCGGCAGTGAGTTTCTCACCACTTTCCAGACAGGCTGTCAGGGTGCCGTCTGTTCTTTTTTCAACACGATCGACGACGGTGTCAAACCTCAGGTCCACGCCTTTCCTGGCCACCTGCTCGGCGACGAATTGGCGAACGTCCAGGTCAAAACCGCGCAGAAACGGATTTCTGCGGTATAGAATCGAGGTCCTGGCACCCAGCCCGTTAAAGATTCCGGCGAACTCCACCGCGATATAACCACCGCCCACTATCAGTACCCGCTGCGGAAAGGTCTCCAGGTAAAAAATCTCATTGGAGGTGACCACATGTTCGGCGCCTGGGAATTCCGGCACATGGGGCCAGGCGCCGGTGGCAATCAGGATTCGCTCGGCGCTGAACTGCTCGCCGGCAACCTCGACCCTGTGTTCATCGACAAGCCGGGCGCGGCCCTCAATCAAGGTGACCCCGGCATTCAACAGCAAATCCCGGTAGATGCCGTTGAGCCGGGTGATTTCCCGCGTCTTGTTGTCCCGCAATGTGGCCCAGGCAAAATCGGGCGCCTGTTTCAGGTTCCAGCCATAGGCGGCGGCGTCCTCAAAGTCCTCGGAATAATGGGCGCCGTAGACGAAGAGTTTTTTGGGTACACAGCCGACATTGACGCAGGTTCCGCCGAGATAGCGGTCCTCGGCAACGGCGACCCTCTGGCCGTGATTGGCCGCCGCCATTCGTGCTGCCCTGACACCACCGGAACCGGCGCCGATAACAAAAAGATCAAAATCAAACTTGGCGTTTGTCACTGAAAGTCTGCCCTGTCAATTTCGCTAATCCAGCAGTCGATGATACCGACCCTGGAAATAGAGCAGCGGCCCGGCAGTCTCCTTTCTGTCCAGTTTGATCACTCGGCCGACAAGGATGATATGGTCACCACCGGGAAAGGATTCAACGGTCTGGCACTCCAGGCAAGCGGCATAATCCGGCAACAGGGGTGAACCCAGGCTACCGGTGCGCCAGCCGATATCGCCAAACTTTATGTTGCTGCGCAGGGCAAACCGGTTGGACAGTTCTTCCTGGCCGCCGTGGAGTATATGCACGGCGAAGTGACGACAGGTTTCAAACGCTGGAAAGGAAAAAGAATCACGGCCCGGGTTCCAAAGAATCAGGGGAGGATCCAGGGACAGGGAGGCAAAACTGTTCACCGTCATGCCCACCGGCTGACCGGCCTGATCCAGGGTAGTGACCACAGTCACTCCCGTCGGGTACATACCCATGGCATCCCGAAATGCTCTGGGAGTGAATTCTGTCATGATGTCTGCCTTATACC
Source organism: Gammaproteobacteria bacterium (assembly GCA_003235325.1). Taxonomy (GTDB): domain Bacteria; phylum Pseudomonadota; class Gammaproteobacteria; order Pseudomonadales; family Porticoccaceae; genus SZUA-272. The sequence goes on from QJWQ01000027.1 coordinate 1,751, forward strand.
CGTCTGTTTTATATGATTTTCACAGGCCCCTGTATACAACCGGCCCCGAATTGTCGGCCGGGACCCGAATACCGGGATCGACGCAATCGAAACAGCCGTACAATACCGGCAAATTCGTGAAAACCCAACCATTATTCAGCCGGATCGACGGCAACATTCCCTGTAACAACCGGTAGAATCGACCGGCAGCAGCCATCGCCGAGTAGCAGGCCGCGGGTCAGAACAGAAGGATTTCGGGTATAGCCCCCCTGGAGCGGAAGACATCTTCCCGGGTCAAGCTGAAGATCAGATTTCCAGGATATCCAGGAACTTCAGGAGCACACCGTTGGTCCAGCCGAAGCCATCCTGTACAGCATACTCACCTCCCCCGGCCAGCAGACCGACGTCCTCGACATTGTATTTTTCAATCAACTTGCCGGTTTCCCCGTAGACGTGCAAATTATTGTTAACCCAGCGTTGCGCCCCTTCCAGGGCATCGTCGTCAAAGCCGTAATTGCAGAGTCCTGAATAGACGACCCACTGCATGGGCGCCCAGCCGTTGGGGTCATCCCACTGCTGACCGGATTGGATGGGTGTGGTGACCCAGCCGCCCTCCCTGATGAAATCGACGCGCAGTCGTTCTGCAACCTTCTTTGCCTGGGGCTCGGTGGCTATGGCCGCAAACAGCGGAAAGACGCCGGCAACAGACAGGGTGGCGACGGGTTGCAGGTCCAGCAACAGGTCGGTGAAAAAGTGTTGATTGCGGTCATAAAAGCAGGTCTGTAACAGGTGCTTTCGTTGCTCGGCCCGATGTTGAAACAATTCCCGCCATGCCGTGTCGCCGGCCAGGTCTGCCGCGTGCACCAGGGTCATCTCCAGCTTGTACATCAGGGTATTCAGGTCTACGGGCAACACCTGACTGGCGCGAATGGTTGCCATATCCATGGGATCGGCAAACCAGCGAGAGGAAAAGTCCCAACCGGATTCACAGGCGGCCCGAACATCCCGATAAAGATCCGGCGGTTCCCTTTTGCACAACTCTGCCAGTTCAATATCCTCGATATAACTTTCCTGACGAGGTGTCGGGGAATCATCCCAATAGCGGTTCAGGTAAGCCTCTCCCGACTTCACCACACGACGGAAGGCAGGCTCACCGTCGCTGAGTTGATCAGCGCCGGCCATCCAGAACTCATACTCCCTTTTTAACTGGGGGTAGTACTGCAAATAAACGTCCTGGTTGCCCTGGAGCCCGGCCAGCAATTCAATCATCAGCGCAAAGAATGGCGGCTGGGAACGGCTGCAAAAATAGCTGCGGTTGCCGTTGGGAATAAATCCGATTCGGTCGATCAGGAAGGCAAAGTTCTCCACCATGTTTTCCACCATCTCGATCCTGCCGGCGTTTGCCAGGCCGAGCATGGTGAAATAGCTGTCCCAGTAATAGATTTCACCGAAACGGCCGCCGGGAACGATATAGGGCTTGGGCAACGGTATCAGGGACGACAGCTGATCGGGATCATCTGCATCCCGGCGCAAGGCGTCCCAGAGCAGGTCGATATGCTCGCGAATAGGTCGCTTTCTGTCAGCCTGGAAATCTGAAGCAGGCACCTTTGGCAGGTCAAAGTTTTCAGTGACGAATGCCTTTAAATCAAAGGCCGGCCCGGCCTTCTGTTGTTCATACCGGTCCAGAATGATGGACGGATACTGCCTGGCGATACAGTCAACGAAAGTCTTGGAGTCTTCGAACACATGACCGGTCTGAACTGCGGTAAAAAGCTCACCATAAATCATGTCCGGAGTTCGTACTTCAGTCATTGTCTTTTCCTCTGCAATTTCCCGGGCGTTAATTTTTCTTTTCCAGCAAGACTTGAAAAAGGTTGTTTGTGAAATTCCATCACTATTTTGCGCTACCTATTGCGCCTGCCATTTTTTAATGTGGACTGGCGCTGACCACATTCACCTTACCCGCTCCGGGAATCTTGCCGGTCTGACGCTTGAACAGATACAGGGTGACCAAAATGGCGGCAATGGGCACCAGGGAACAATAAAAGGCTGTCTTGCCACCGAAGGCCTGGAACAGCGCCCCGGTAACGATTGAACCGGTGGTGCCACCCAGTGCGGAAAAAACCACAATCAGTCCTGCCATGGGCCCGTGCTGCCGATTGGGCAGGGATGAAAGAATGACGGAATTGATGGCCGGGTAGACCGGTGCAATGCACAGACCGATCAGGGGAAACATGAAGGCCGCCAGGGGGGCGCTGTACCAGCTGGTGATCTGTTCATGGTGGGTAGCACCCGCCAGCGGCAGGGTAATCAGTACCAGTCCGCCCGCCAGCAACATGCAGATGGTCAGCACCAAAAACCAGTCCAGACGCTTGAAAATCATGCCGGCAAAAAACCGCCCCAGGGCTGTGGATGCGGCCAGAATACTGGTCATCTGAATACTGAGGCTGGACGACAGATTCAGCACCTTGCTGTTAAAGGTGGGCAACCAGGACATGATGCTCTGTTCGATCAGCACATACAGGAACGCACAAATAATAAAAACAAAAACCAGGGGCTTGATGCTCAGTCGCAGCATGTCGACAAACTCATCTAGCAGGGACTCTGTTTGCTCCGGTGTGACGGTGCTTTCATCCAGATGGGTAAAAAACATCAGGACAAAGGCAATACCGGTTAACAGCGCCAGCAGGTAATAAACATTCAGCCAGCCGAGTGCGCCGGGATCAGCATCATCGACAAAGGCGCTGAAAATAAAATAGCCTGATAACACCCCGATCATGAAAAAGGATTCGAGAAAATTCATCAGGCTGACATGCTCTTTCTGGTCTTGTGTAACCAGCCCCAGTGAAGCAAAAACCGAGACTTTTACCAGGGCAAAACCGACACCGGTGACCACAAACATCATCTTGGTCATCCAGAACGCGGGAAGCTGGGGCATGGACAGGCAGGCCAGGGTCAGAAAGCCCAGGGCGATTAACATGGCACGCTTGTAGCCAATCCGGGCAATAAACGAGGCCACCAGGAACGAGGTGATGGCGATACTTAAATCCTTGCAGGCCTCGAGGATACTGGCCGAGGATTCGCTGACACCGTAGGTAGTCTGTACCTGCAGGATAACGGTACCGACGCTATTGAGCAGGATGGCGAAGACAAAATAATTGATAAACAGGGAAAGTTTTACTGCCCAGAAATTCATGATGACTCGCCCTCTCGCCAGCGGTTATTGCGCATATATTCGATTTATTGGTATTCGAGCGGGATCCGGACCTATTTTTGCATTGAAACAGCAAGCAGATGCCGACTTCGCCACTGACACATTTGAAGGACAGCTGCTACCGCCACGCGAAATTCTGAATCCTGCCCGAACAAATGCCCGGTACCGGAAATGACCGATATGCCGGGCGATGTCCGCTACAGGGGGTAATGGTATTCACCCCCTTTCCGCATCAGAAAGTATAGCCAACACTGAACTTGAAGTTGCGCGGCATGATGTAACGACCATTGGGTGCTCCCGCGTTGCGCGGATCACCTTCGGTCAGGGCATCCTCATCGGTGACGTTGTCGGCTGCCACCTGCAAGGTCAGGTTCTCGCTGGCATTCAGAATCACACCCAGGTCCAGTTTTTCATAGCCGTCGAGAACGACGGTGTTCTGGTTGTCGGCGTAGCGGTCATCGACAAAGGTCAGTGCGCCATAGAGGGTGGCGCTCATACCCTTGCCGAGTTCCAGATCGTAACTGGGCGACAGACGCAACTGGTAGGGAGGTTGCCGTTGAGCCTCATTACCCTGAGTACCCTTGGTAACCACGTTACCCGCGGCATCCAGTATATCCGGGGTGCCCTTGGTGATTTCTGTATTCTGAATGGTGCCATTGACTCCCAGGGTAAAGCCACTCTCGTGATACCACTTGACATCTATTTCGAGTCCAAGCGCCTCGTTGTTGAATTTTTCGACAGGTGCATTCGGGCGAGGCACAAAGGTATCGCCGATGATTTCATTGCCGAACAGGGTCAGGTAGGCGGAAATATTTTCCAGGCTGGCCTTGTAACCAATCTCGTACTGGGTCACTTCCTTGATCAGGTCCTCGCCCCCCTGGTAGGTACCAAAGTTATCCCGGAAATCATCAAAATAGGGGAACTTGAAACCCTCGCTGTAACGGGCGAACAGGCCGGTATTCTCGGTTAGCGCCAGATTGCCGCCGACGGTGAACGAGGTTTTTGACTCATCGTATTGAACGGACTTGGAAATGGAACCGGTCAGTCCCTCATCGACGCTGTACTCCACTTCATGACTTTCCCGGCGCACACCGACATCCAGGGACAGGGCGTCTGTGGCCCTGTAAGTGACGGCTGTATAAAAGGCGTTATTGGTGATATCGCCCTTGGCGTCGATATCGTAATTCCAGGTACAGCTGTCCACGGAAATATCGTTGCAGGCGATGCCATCCACCAGTTCGCCGCCCTGCTCGACCACATAATATTTCTGGTTGCCGAGGGTCCAGAATTCATCCACCGATGAGGTCGCCGTGTAATAACCGACAACGACATCAAACTTCTCGTATGCACCGGTCAGGGCCAGGTTATTGGAAAAGGACTCGATATCCTTGAGGACCACCCAGTTGCCAAACTGCTGAATGTATTCGGAGCTGCCGATAGCGCGACCGGTGGCCGAACCAGTCAGCGCCCCGGTGACCTCGGCGCTGGGATCGGCATCGGGATTGGCCAGGAGAGCGCCGACATTGACCGCACCGCCTTCCGGCACCAGGCCAACCGTGTTGGCATCACCCTTGGTAATGTTCATGCTGTCGCTCAACGACCAGATATCGTTAATTTCCAGGTCAAAGGAGACACCGGACACCGAGCCGTCCCAGCCGCGACCATCACCCTGGTCGACAGCCAGTATCGTGCCCTCGGGGCCGTACTGGACAGTTCCCTGCCTGTTGAGGGTTCCCACCTGGGTATACGACGAATCCACACCCGGCACATTCAGAGCTCCGGGGAGATACCAGGTACCGTGATCGTCGGTGACCCGGTGGTAAACATCGATGGTGCCCTTTTCCAGTTCCTTGGTGAGGTTAATGGTGAACTGGTGCCCTTTCTCGGCACTGTAACCGGCATCCCTGATACCCGGCGACGAGGACACGTAACCACCGATCATGTAGTAGAAGCCGCTGCTGATTTCACCGCTGGCTACGGCGTCAATGCGCTGCAGGTCATAGTCCGAAGTGCTGTATTTAACCAACCCTTCCGATTCCGGCCCGCCTCTTTTCAGCAGGAAATTGGTGGTCAGGCCGGGTTGGCCATTGTCCTGCACCGGTTGGGTGCCACCGCGCAGCCCCTCGACCCGCTCAATGGTCTCATCAATCCGGAACAGCGTGGAATTCTCCAGGAAAGACAGCGTGGCCGGAGGAAATATGGGCGCACCTTCCACTTCCAGTGTATAGAACGGCGCGTCACCGGTCGCCGGAAAACCGCGGACAAAAACGTTGGCACCGGATACCCCGCCCGAACTCTCGGCCCAGACACCGGGAATACTTTTCAGCAGGTCGGCAGTACTTTTCGGCGAAAATTTGATGATGTCTTCACTGGAGACATTGGTAATGGCAAAACTGGCGTCCAGCTTGCGCAATTCACCTCCGCCCGCCGTACCTGTGACCACAACCTCCTCGATCATTTCTGCCCTGGATTTTTCCGCGGTAACAGCAATCGCGCATACCGCAGTCGCTATGGCAACTGAAACAATTCGTTTGCTAAAAAAGGACCCAGTTTTTGAAATGGAACTTGAACTTTCCATGCGTAACCCCCTGTAGTGGCGATAGTAGATGTCGTTAATCGATATCGGCGGAGGGCAGGACCTGGACCCGCACAACAGCGGCGAACAGAAGCGGCATTTTCTCCCCCTTAAAGATAATTCTGTCAGTATTTTATGCAGCGATATACAAAGCGCTTGACACTGCGGGTACAGGATAGGCAATAATGAAATGCATTTCAAGTATTTTATGAAATGCATTTCATATAACATGGTAACTTTCAATCTGTATATTGACCAAAGTCAATTTCTGCACTTTATGCTTAT
>QJWQ01000130.1 GCA_003235325.1 Gammaproteobacteria bacterium
GAATTTGGCCCGGTTATATATGAAATTGCATATATACGATCCGGCAATTGACACCGCCAGCAGCCATTTACAGGGAAAAAAGGAGACAAGTTATGACCACCCGAGTGGGTATCAACGGTTTTGGTCGCATGGGGCGGCTGATTTTTCGAGTCGCCAGGGAATGGCAGGATATCGAGATCGTGCAAATCAATGATCCGGCCGGCGACGCCGCCACCCTGGCGCACCTGCTCAATTTCGATTCGGTCCACGGTCGCTGGAGCCGCCGGGCGGAGGCCGATGGCGAACGGATGATCATCGATGGCAGACCGGTCGCCTGCAGCCGCAACAGGGGCATAGGTGACAGCGACTGGTCCGGCTGCGATCTGGTGATCGAGGCCTCGGGAAAAATGAAATCGACCACATTGTTGCAGACCTACCTGGATCAGGGCGTCAAGCGGGTGGTGGTCACTGCACCGGTCAGGGAGAAAGGTGTGCTCAACGTGGTGATGGGCGTCAACCACCACCAGTACAACCCGGCGGAACACGCCATCGTCACCGCTGCCTCCTGCACCACCAATTGCCTGGCGCCCGTTGTCAAGGTACTCCATGGCAGCCTGGGCATCATCCACGGATCAATGACCACCCTTCATGACATCACCAATACCCAGACGGTACTGGACGCGCCCCACAGGGATCTGCGCCGGGCCCGGGCCTGCGGCATCAGCCTGATTCCCACAACCACCGGCTCCGCCACCGCCATTACCGAGATTTTCCCGGAACTGAAAGGCCGGCTGAACGGCCACGCGGTACGGGTCCCCCTGGCCAATGCGTCGTTGACCGATTGCGTTTTCGAGGTCTCCCGCCCCACCAGCGTCGAGGAGATCAACGGCCTGTTGCGCTCGGCGGCCGAGGGCGAATTGCGGGGCATCATGGCCTACGAGGAACGGCCCCTGGTTTCCATCGATTACAAGACCGACCCCCATTCCTGCACCATCGATGCCCTGTCAACCCTGGTCATCGACGACACCCAGGTCAAGATCTATGCCTGGTACGACAACGAATGGGGCTACGCCAACCGCACCGCCGAACTGATGCGCCTGGTGGGGCGTCTCGACCGGCAATAGACCTGGCCGTGCTGAAGCACCTGTCGCCGCCGGTGCGCCAGTACCTGCTGGTCACCGGTAACTACTGGGGGTTTACCCTCACCGACGGCGCCCTGCGCATGCTGGTGGTTCTGCATTTTTACCGGTTGGGCTACAGCCCCCTGGCCATCGCCCTGCTGTTTCTGTTCTACGAGTTTTTCGGCGTCGTCACCAACCTGCTGGGGGGCTGGCTGGGGGCAAGGGTCGGGCTCAACCGGACCATGAACCTGGGCCTGGCCATTCAGGTGGCGGCCCTGGCCATGTTACTGGTGCCGCCAGAATCGCTCAGCGTCCCCTGGGTCATGGCCGCCCAGGCGCTGTCCGGCATCGCCAAGGATCTGAACAAGATGAGCGCCAAGAGCGCCATCAAGCTGCTGGTGCCCGGCAATGCAGCCGGCACCCTGTACCGGTGGGTGGCGCTGCTCACCGGTTCCAAGAATGCCCTCAAGGGCGCCGGCTTTTTCCTCGGCGGCGCCCTGCTGGCCACCCTGGGTTTTCGCGGCGCCATTGCCGCCATGGCCGGCGCCCTGGCTCTGATCTGGCTGTTCAGTGTTCTGACCTTGCAACGGGATCTGGGCAGGGCCGGCAACAAGCCCAAATTCAGCGGCATCTTTGCCAAGAGCCGGGCCGTGAATTTTCTGTCCGCCGCCCGCCTGTTCCTGTTCTGTGCCCGGGATGTCTGGTTCGTGGTGGCCCTGCCGGTCTACCTTTCCGGTGTCTTCGGCTGGGATCACTGGCGGGTCGGCGGCTTTCTGGCCCTGTGGATTATCGGTTACGGCCTGGTCCAGGCGCTGGCGCCGGGTTTTACCGGCAGCTCCAATGGCAGGTCGCCGGCGAAAGTCCCGGATGGCACCACGGCTTTCTGGTGGGCAACGTGCCTGGCGGTAAGTGCCGCCGTGATGGCGCTGGCGCTGACAATTGCCTGGCATCCGGCGGCGAGTTTGGTGGTGGGGCTCATGGTGTTTGGCGTCCTGTTTGCCATCAATTCGTCACTGCACAGCTTTCTGATTGTCAGTTATGCCCGGGAGGACGGCGTCTCCCTGGATGTGGGCTTTTATTACATGGCCAACGCCATGGGGCGACTTCTTGGTACAGTGCTCTCCGGCTGGGTATTCCAGGCTCTTGGCCTGGGTGCCTGTCTCTGGTTTTCAGCCCTGTTCGTGGGGCTTGCGGCTCTGCTTTCCCTGGGGTTGCCGAGACACAGAAGTGGCGAGAAATGAGCAGCTGAAACCTGAATCCCGGGCCTACTGCAACAGAATCTTCTTGCGCTGGGCACTGCGCTTGATCCGGTTCTGGTCGCGGATTTTCTGGTATTTAATTTTGATCAGCTGTTTCTGCTTTTCAAATTCGGCCATTTTGTCCATGAATTGCTGCTGGTCGAACTCCGCCCTCTGGGAACCCTGGACCAGAAAAGAGTTGTAAAGGAGATTTTCGGAATCGAGCGCGTGCTCCTCGGCGTTCTGCTCCCATGTCAGTCTGAAATCTTCCCTGACATTGTCCAGCTCCCATTTTCGCAGGGCTTCGCCGGTTTTGTATTCACTCAGATATTTCTGATTTTGCTCCATGATCCGGGTGACATTGCTGATTTCCTTTTCATTCCACTTTTCCTCCCTGGCGGTCAGGCTGTCACCAATGGGGGTCGCGAGAATGGGAGTGTATTTGTCGGTCAGCCCCAGAGCCGAAGCCTTTTCCAGGGCGATCTGGTCCCGCTCTTTGAGAAGGGCATTTTTCCTCTTCTCGATGGCGATCAGCTCCCGCTGCAATTCCTCGGCGGCCAGTTTTCTGAGGCCAAATAGCTCGTCGGCATAAGCCTTGTTCTGTTCCTGCAATCGCGCCAGGGTCTGCTCGTCAAGGGTATTTGAAGGATTCATCACCAATGCCGACAGTTTCTTTTTGTAATCGGCTTCGGCACTGGCGATATGGCTGGCGTGATCCGCATTGAATTCCACTTGCTTCAGTTGCCACTCGGTTTCGACATCTTGCAGCTGCTGCTGGTAATCGAGCTTCAGTTCCCGGGTAAATTCCCGAAATGTCTTCTGGGCCTCGGTGATCGCCAACTTTCGTTCCTGCTTTTGCTGCAGCCGTTCCTTGTGCGCAGCCTGTTGCCGGGCTTTCAACTCCCCGGCTTCATCGGTGGTGGCCGCCGTTGCCACAAGGCTGAGGGCGAGACCAGTAACTGCCAGAAAATGCATGGCTTTCATGATGGCTTTAGTCCGACGTCAAAAGACTGGAGATTTTTACACAGCAGCCGGCATTTATACACCGATGAATCGACCTTCGCCGCATAAGACCACTACCGAATCACTTCGACCATGGTCTGGCTTGTCAGCCTCCGGGCTCAACCGCCATACTCGAAGCCCTTGCCATTCCAGGGGCGTGGATTCATGAACAGCCAATTTCTACTGCTGCTCGTCATTGCCTTTGCCGGTCTGCTGTTCTACTCGGCCTGGCGAGCCCATGTATGGCGCAGCTACCCGGCACTGATCAGGCCCTGGGTCTACGCCCTGTCCCTGGCGGTCTATTGCAGCTCCTGGACATTCTTCGGTGCCGTCGGCACGGCGGTCAGCAACGGCTGGGATTACCTGGCCATCTACCTGGGCCCGGCCCTGATGTTCTGGATCGGTTGGCCCTTTATTCGCCGGCTGCTGGTGATGGGCGCCCGCCACAAGGTGACGTCCATTGCCGACTACATCGGCTCCCGCTACGGCAAGTACCCGTTGCTGGCCGCCGCTGTTACCCTGGTGGCCATTGTCGCCAGCCTGCCCTACATCGCCCTGCAACTGAAGGCCGTGACCCAGGCCTGGTCGATCGTCGGTACCGCGCCCGAAACCCCCGGCAGCGGCGCCAGCTCCCTGGTGACCACCCTGATCCTGGCCGGATTTGCCGTCGCCTTCGGCACCCGCATCGTCGGCGGCTCCAACCGCAATCCCGGGCTGGTGATGGCGGTGGCGCTGGAGTCTATCGTCAAGCTGGTGGCGTTCCTGGCCGTGGGCCTGCTGGCGCTGATGGTGTTGCTTTCGGACTTCCCCGGGGGCTCACCGACCGCCATCGCCGCGCTGTGGCCGCAACCGGGCCTGCCAAGGGCCAGCTTTATCACGCCGCTGCTGCTGAGCATGGCGGCCACCGTCGCCCTGCCCCGACAGTTTCACGTGATGGTGGTGGAAGCCCACGACCGCCGGGACCTGCGGCGGGCCCGGTGGTTTTTCCCCCTGTACCTGATGATCTTTTCCCTGCTGATTTTGCCCATTGCCGCCGCCGGCCAGCATTTCCTGGGCCATTCGGGCATCAGCCCGGATACCTTTGTGCTGTCCCTGCCGCTCTACCTGAACCAGCCTCTGGTGGCCGCCGCGGCCTTCCTGGGGGGCGTATCCGCGGCCACCGGCATGATCCTGGTGGCCAGCGTCTCCCTGGCGATCATGGTTTGCAATGAAATCCTGGTACCCCTGTGGCTGCGGCTGGGCAGGGTCAAGGGCACCGCTGCCAGCCTCGGATTCCGGTTGCGGCTGATGCGCGGGGGCAGCATCATCGTCATTCTGCTGCTGGCCTGGCTGCTGGAGCAGTCTCTGGGGTCGCACCGGGGCTTGGCCAGCCTCGGCCTGATTGCCTTCGCCGCCTCCGCGCAACTCGTGCCGGCCCTGGTGGCCTCCCTGTACTGGCGCCGGGGCCACCGCCTCGGTGTCCTCGGCGGCATCAGCGCCGGCATGCTGCTCTGGTTTTACTGCCTGTTGCTGCCGGCCATTGTCGGCGACGGCCACCCACTGATGCAGGCCGGGCCCCGGGGCATCGCCTGGCTGGCACCGGATAACCTGCTGGGTACCGGGGGCCTGATGGGCCCCCTCAGTCACGGCGTCTTCTGGAGCCTGGCGGTCAATGTGGCACTGTTCCTGCTGATCTCGGCGCTGGCCAGAATGAACGCCCTGGACTGGCGCCAGGCCACCAGCTTTACCCAGTACCGGCGCCGGTACCAGTTTCGCGAGAACGATATGCGGCCCTCCAGCATCCAGGTCCGGCAGTTGCAGTTTCTGGCAGAGCCGCTGCTGGGCAACCTGCGCAGCCAGCAACTGTGGAATACCTGCGAACAGCGGATTCGCCATCGCCTGCTGCCCACCGACGCCGCGCCCCAGTTCGTCGTCAACGAGGTGGAAAAAAGCCTGACCGCCACCATCGGTGCCATTTCCGCGGCCCGGGCCATCGATCTGCTGAAAAGCCGCAAACCCCTGCAGATCGAGGATTTTGTCTCCCTGGTGGGTTCCACCTCCCGGCAGATGAAATTCGGCCAGGAATTGCTGCAGACCACCTTTGAGACCATTCCCCAGGGCATCAGCGTGGTCGACGAAAAGCAGCGGCTGTCGGCCTGGAACCAGCAGTACGAGCAGCTGTTTGACTACCCGCCGCGTCTGCTTTACGCCGGCCGGCCGATCGAGGATATCTACCGCTTCAATGCCGAGCGCGGCCTTCTGGGGGAGGACAGCGACGATGTCGAGGCGCTGGTGCGACAGCGCCTCGACAGCCTGAAATCCGGGCGGGACTACCGTATAGAGCGCAAGCTGCCCAGCGGCCGAGTGGTGGAAATCCACGGCACGCCTTTGCCCAATGGCGGCTACGTCACCACCTTCACCGAAATCACCGCATACCGGCAGTTGCTGGATCAACTGGCGGAACACCAGCGCACCCTGGAACAGCGGATTGCCGAGCGCACTCAGGAGCTGTCCGGCGCCAACGAATCCCTGCGCCGGGAAAATGAGCTGCGGGCCAGGATCGAAAGGGAACTGAAACGGGTCTACGACAGCAAGAGCCGATTCCTGGCGGCCACCAGCCACGACCTGCTGCAACCCATCAACGCCGCAAGGCTGTTTCTGTCCTCCCTCAGGGAAAAGCAGAAGCGATACGGCCCGGGGCCCGGTGACAGCGACATTGCCAACCTGGACAGCGCCCTGGAGACCACGGAGCAACTGATCGAGTCCCTGCGGGAATTCGCCCGTCTGGATTCCGGCAAGATGACGCCGAAGCGGGAGCACTTTGCCGTCGCCGACCTGTTGCGGGAACTGCACGATGAATTCTCGCCCCAGGCCGACCGTCAGCAGTTGCAGCTGCACCTGGCCAACAGCCGGCTCTGGGTCTACACCGACCGGCTGATGCTTCGGCGGATGGTGCAGAATCTGCTCAGCAACGCCCTGCGCTACACCCGCTCGGGCAGGGTGCTGCTGGGCTGCCGGCGCCGGGGTGAACAGCTGCTGATCGAGGTCTGGGATACCGGCCCCGGCATCCCCGAGCAGCATCACAACCGCATCTTCGAGGAATTCTCCCGACTCGGCGAACAGCGCAACCGGCCTTCGGACAAGGGCCTGGGTCTGGGCCTGTCCATCACCCGGCAACTGGCGCGGCTGCTGGGGCACGAACTCTCCTTTGATTCCAGCCCGGGCCGGGGCTCCGTGTTTCGCATCGCCGTCCCCGTGGGCGAGCCCGGTACTCAGGAACCGGCCCGGGAGACGACCGCCCCGTTTGCCGGCGCCGGCCATATCCTCTGCGTCGACAATGAACCCGCCATCACCGCCGGCCTGCGCTCACTGCTGGAAACCTGGGGCTACCGGGTGACCACGGCGGCGTCCCTGGGGGAGAGCATTCGCCTCTGGGACGACGACGCGCCGCCGATCATCATCCTCGCCGACTTCCACCTGGACAACGACGAAACCGGCGTCGACCTGGTGGAGGCCCTGAGGGTCCACTGGCAGCGGCAGATCCCCGGGGTAGTCATCAGCGCCGACGACAGTGAACCAGTGCGTCATCTCTGCCGCCGAAAGGGACTGGGCTTTCTGGCCAAGCCGGTGCATCCGGCCGGCCTGCGCAGTTTGATTCGGCAGATGAGTGTTTGAGTGGCCTGCATCCAGAGCTCCGGGAACTCAGGGCACAATCCAGTCGAGGTTATTGTATTCAACAGCAAGAAAACCCTGGATAGACCGTCTTTGCGAGGAGCTTGCGACGACGCAATCCAATAAAGCCAAATAATTTCAGCTTTGCTGAACCTGCTAAAATTCGCCGAAAGGATTTAATCCCAAGCAACCGGAATGGCACTCAACCGCCTGACAGAAAACTGAAGGAACAGAACCCCATGCCAACCCTTTTTATCAGTTACCGCCGCAGCGACAGTGGCCAGGTCGATCGCCTGGTGGCGGCGCTGGAGCATGTAGGAGTGACATGCTGGCTGGACCGCAACGACATCGAGGATGCCGCCTACATCCAGAAGTGTATAGACGATGGCCTGGCCAGTGCCCATGCCCTGCTGGCCTGGTACAGCCTGGACTATCCTCGATCGCGGGCCTGCCAGTGGGAACTGACTGCCGCGATAATTGCCGCCGGTGCCGAAACCGAACCCAACAAACGGTTATTGATCATCAATCCTGAGGCCGGCATCGAGCATATCCAGCCGACACAGGCCCGGGACCTTGAACACTTTCCTTTTCCTGATCATGAAAAGGAACTGAAGGATTTCCAACTCCTGGCACAGCGAATCAAGACCGCGATAACGGGTATTCGTGGCACACTGGGCGAACTGCGTCGACTGGACAAGCCCCGCTGGCACGGCGCCCACGGCCTGGGCTCCAACCGTTTTGTCGGCCGGGTGCCGGACCT
>QJWQ01000022.1 GCA_003235325.1 Gammaproteobacteria bacterium
TGAGCGACAACAGTGTCAAAGAGAAACTCCAGGGAATCGGGCCGGAGCATTGCGCGACAGTTCTATCCCGGGGCTTTCAGGCCATCCCGATTACCCGATTATCCTTACCCGTTATAGCTTTGCCCGTTACAGCTTTGCCCGTTAGAGATTTTCCCGTTACAGATTTGCCCGGTACGGTCTTGCCTGTCACCGTTTTGATCAGCACAGATTTCCACAGCCTGTGCTCCAAGACACTCGAAAGACCGAAACAGACTTCACCGGACCGGCATTCCCGGTACCGATCAAATCCGGGGCCATTAACCGAAATTGCCACACACGAAGTTACATTGACAACCACTAAAAACTAAGGAGTTACCGCCATGAAAATGTCGCGGCTGTTAATCCCCATTTCCCTCGCGCTGATCATGCTGCAGGGTTGCAGTGAATCGAGCCCCTGCGGCAACAAGGCGGGCAAGATCCTCGACGAGGCGCTCTGTGTCGGTCGCGATGCCGCCTCCCTCAAGGGTGCCGACGAGGACTATTACGCGGACATGGATTACGGGGTGAGCAAGGACCCGGCGGAAGTGGCCCGACGTCTCGACCCCTATATCGCCGGCATCTCCCCCAAGGACGCGGTTGACGCTTTTGTGCGCGGCCGCAATAACTGGGTGGTCTGGACCGCCGGTAACGATGCCCTCTGGGACGAGTTGTCCCGGGTCAGTGTCGGCAATCTCGACTTCCTGAAAACCATATCCAACCACCCCAGTCTGAAATTCAGCCGCGACAATCGCTGGCGCTACCTGGGCGTGGTCAACGAGCCCTGTTATTCCAAGGGTACCGGCCCCCGGCAGGATCGCTTTGGCCTGTGGCTGGACCAGCGGGACCCCTCCTGCGCTGCCGACCCCTTTGAGAACGAGGACAAATATCCCGGTGTCGAAATTGGCGCCCGGGGCAAGAATATTCCGGTGGGTTCCTACTACGGCTACGGCACCGGCATCGTCGGACTTCGGTTATTTCCCAACCCCGACTTTGACGACAAAGCCGAGGCCGCCTGGGACCCGGACCGCTATTACACCGACCCCGACTACTACAACAACAAGGACCTGGTAAAGCCCTACCGGGTGGGCATGTCCTGCGGCTTCTGTCACGTCGGACCCAACCCGTCAAATCCGCCCGCAGACCCCGAGAACCCGGAGTGGGCCAACCTGAACTCCAATCCCGGCGCCCAGTATTTCTGGGTTGACCGCATCTTCATGTGGAACGCCGATGCCGGGAATTTCGCCTACCAGTTGTTCCACACCTCCCGCCCCGGCGCCCTGGATACCTCCCTGGTGTCCTCCGACTACATCAACAATCCCCGCACCATGAACGCCATTTACAACCTCGGCGCCCGGGTCGGGATCGCCACCAAGCTGGGGGGAGAAACGCTGGCTGACGGCGGTCTGAACAACAAGCAGTTCAACATGATCGAGGGCATTCCCGCCGGCAGCCCCCTGAACCAGTTCTACAAGGCTCCTGACAAGGTCCTCACCCCGAGGGTGCTGAAAGACGGCGCTGACTCCGTCGGCGCACTGGGTGCCCTGAACCGGGTTTACGTCAACATCGGCCTGTTCAGCCAGGAGTGGCTGCAACATTTCCGGCCTCTGATTGGCGGCAAAAAAATCACGCCCTATGAAATCGAGGTGGCCCGGAAAAACTCCAGCTACTGGAATGCCAACGAGGCCCAGACTCCGGACGTGGCGCTGTTTTTCCTGGCCTCGGCCCGACCCGACTACCTTAAAAACGCCCCCGGCGGCAACGAGTACCTGACCGATGACCAGGCCCAGCTCGACCAGGGCAAGACCCTGTTTGCCGAGAATTGCGCCCGCTGCCATTCCAGCAAGCTGCCGGAAAAGACCTGGGAGCACTTCCCGGATCATGGCTGCGTCGACGGTGACTACCTGCAGTGCTGGAGCAATTACTGGAAATGGACCAAGACCGACGAGTTCAAGCAGGCCATGACCGCCATCGTCAAGGCCGATGATTTCCTGGATAACAATTTCCTGTCCACGGAACTGCGGGTACCGGTCACCTACCTCGAGACCAATGCCTGCAGCCCGTTGGCGACCAACGCCCTGAAAGGCAATATCTGGGACAACTTCTCCTCGGCTTCCTACAAGAACCTGCCGTCGGTGGGTACCATGACCGTGCAAAATCCCTACACCGGCGAGGCCTGGACCTACGAACTGCCCGGCGGTGGCCGTGGCTTCACGCGGCCGGCCTCCCTGGTGAGCCTGTGGTCATCGGCACCGTTTCTGCTCAACAACAGCCTCGGCGAGTTTCAGTGGACCGGTTCGGTGGAAGACCGCATGGCCTCCTTCGACAACAGCATCGAACAACTGCTGTGGCCGGAGAAACGTGACGGCGACTTCACGGTCATCACCAAATCCGGCAAGACCCACCCCGGCGTCGTCGACCGCACCACCACCACCAGTTACCTGAGCGTGGCCAGCGGTTACCTGCCCGACTTCCTGCAGCCCCTGCAGGGCACACTGAGCCGCTGGTTGCCCTGGCTGTTTGGGGACGATGGGATACAGATCGGTCCCATTCCGGCCGGCACGCCCATCAACCTGCTCTCCAACATCGACATGGAGAAGCGCAAGGACGTTCTGAAACTGCTGCTGAAGCTGAAAAAGGATCTGAAGTCCCTGCCTGAAAATGCCACCGACGACGAGGCCCGGGAGGTGTTTGCCGACCTGCTGCAACCGTTGATCGACGTCAGCAAGTGTCCCGACTACGTGGTCAACAAAGGCCACTATTTCGGTACTGACTTCCAGAAAGGTGGCAACGGTCTCAGCGACGACGAAAAGCTGGCGCTGATCGAATTCCTTAAAACCTTCTGATACCGGGAGAGAAAATTATGGATGATCAATACGAATACATTGTCGTCGGTTCCGGCGCGGGAGGCGGCACCGTCGCCGCCCGCCTGGCGGAGAACGGCTGCAAAGTACTGGTGCTGGAGGCCGGTGGCGATCCACTGGCCATGCGCGGCGGCGATGCCGTTTCCGAAGACAATCGCCTGCCGGATGATTACCGGGTGCCGGTGTTTCACGCCTTCTCCTCGGAAAACGAGGCGATGAAGTGGGACTATTTCGTGCGTCACTACGGCGACGATGCCCGCCAGGAAAAAGACCCGAAATACACCGACAATTACCAGGGCGAGCCGGTGGCCGGCGTACTCTACCCCCGGGCCGGCTGTCTGGGCGGCTGTACCGCGCACAATGCCATGATCACGGTCTACCCCCACAATGCGGACTGGGATCATATCGCCCGGCTGACTGGCGACGATTCCTGGAATGCGAAAAAAATGCGCGGCTATTTTCAGAAGCTGGAAAACTGCCGCCATCGCCCCCTGTTCCGGTTGCTGTCAAAACTGGGCTTCAATCCGACCCGGCACGGCTGGGATGGCTGGCTGCACACCGAGGCGGCTATTCCCAAAACCGCGCTGGGCGACAAGTCGCTGGTGGAAACCATCGCCGAATCGGCGGAGTCGGCCCTGAAGAAGCTGCGGGAACCGTTCAAGCGTCTGCGCTGGCAACTGGAAGGCGCCGGCGACCCCAACGACTGGCGGCTGGTGGAGGACAATTCCACCGGTCTGCGCTACCCGCCCCTGGCCACCAATAACCATGAGCGCATGGGTACCCGGGAACGATTGCGGGATGTCCAGGAAAAATATCCGAACAACCTGACCATCGAACTGGATGCCCTGGTAACCCGGGTGCTGTTTGACGACAACAACCGCGCCACCGGTGTCGAGTACCTGAAGGGGGCCCGCCTGTACCGGGCCCACAGCATCCCCCGCAATGAAGGCGGTGAACTGCGCACGGCCAGCGCCAGCCGGGAGGTCATTCTCTCCGGCGGCGCCTTTAACACGCCGCAGTTGCTGATGCTCTCCGGCATCGGACCCCGGAAGGAACTGGAGAAACACGGCATCCAGGTGCGCCTGGACCTGCCCGGCGTCGGCCAGAATCTTCAGGACCGTTACGAGGTGGGCGTGGTCAACCGCATGAACTTTGACAACTGGGAAGTGCTGGAAGGAGCAAAGTACGCCGCGGGCGACCCCCAGTACCAACAGTGGGCGGAAAAACGCGAGGGCGTCTACACCACCAATGGCGCGGTACTGGCGGTGATCAAGCGTTCCGTCAAGGAACGGCCCCTGCCTGACCTGTTCTGTTTTGCCCTGCTGGGACTTTTCCCCGGGTACTATCCCACCTACTCGCGACTGCTGGCGGAAAAGCTGAACTACCTGACCTGGGCCATCCTCAAGGCCCACACCAACAATACCGCCGGCTACGTCGCCCTGCGTTCGGCGGATCCCAGGGACACGCCCCATATCAATTTCCGCTATTTCGACGAGGGCAATGACAGCAGGGGCGAGGACCTGCAATCGGTGGTGGAGGGCGTCAAGTTTGTCCGCACCCTGACCGAGCCCCTGAAAAAGCGGGGGTTGATTGCCGAAGAGGAACTGCCGGGGGAATCCTTGCAGACAGACGACGAACTGGCTGACTTTATCAAGAACCAGGCCTGGGGCCACCACGCATCCTGCACCTGCCCCATCGGCCCGGACAACGACGACATGGCCGTACTGGACAGCAGTTTCAGGGTCCGCGGTGCGACCGGCCTGCGAGTGGTCGATGCCTCCGTGTTCCCGAAAA
The DNA here is from genome assembly GCA_003235325.1 of Gammaproteobacteria bacterium. Classification (GTDB taxonomy): domain Bacteria; phylum Pseudomonadota; class Gammaproteobacteria; order Pseudomonadales; family Porticoccaceae; genus SZUA-272. Next base: position 4,674 of record QJWQ01000022.1, read on the forward strand.
TCCCCGGCTTCTTTATCGTCAGTGCCGTCTACATGATCGGCGAAAAAGCCGCCGATGTGATTTTGCAACAGAATCGTTGAGATTCTGTCCCTGACCCGCAGGCAGCCCGGTTCAATCGCGGGCTTGCCTGCACACTGCCGGCACCGGCACCCAGGTCGTGGATAATACCCCCGGGGCTCGTCGACACCAGCAGCTGAATTCCTCCCACTGCAGCCTTCCAACCGAGACCACAACATGGCAATTTGGCAATCTCTGGCCGCCCTGATCGGCCGCCACGGTACCCTCCAGGTCGATGAAGTCATCGCCCGGGAGAAGCAGTATATCGAGGCCGGCTATGCCGACCGGTTTGACCGGGACAACAGGGCCTACCTGGAATCCGATTACCAGACCTTTGTTAATCAGCAGTATCCGGATTACGTGCGCGAGCACTATCCGGAATTCGAGCCTGACGCCTACCCTCATCGGGACCGGCCCTGGTACGGCCTGGCGCTTTCCGGGGGCGGCATTCGCTCCGCATCTTTTGCCATTGGCGTCATTCAGGGATTGCGTAACAAGGGTCTGTTTCCCGGCAAACCCACGGCCTTTGACAAGCTCACTTACCTGTCCACCGCTTCCGGTGGCGGTTACACCGGATCGGCCCTGACCTGGTATCAGAAGCTCTTTGACCTCTTTCCGTTCGGCAATGTGCGCACCTTCGCCGGCAGCCAGAACAGCCGGGAACCGGAAAACCGTGTTCTCAGCTATATTCGGCAACATGGCAAATACCTGACACCGTCGGAACTGGGCATAACGGGGCTGATCGGCGCCGCCCTGATGAGTGTGCTGCACTCCATCGTCGCCTACACCCTGCTGTTCAGCCTGCTCATGTTTTTCCTGAACGTCGTGGTCTCCTCGGACACGGTAGCCAGTCTGCTCAGCATCAGCATTGTCAGTGAAACCAGCCTGGGCGGCCTGCTGGAAAAGGTGCCCCTTGCCCTGGCCAATATGAATCAGGAGATTCATACCGAGGGCGTCGACACGGACAAGATTGCTTTTTCGGCTTTCTTTATTTCCATCAGCCTGGTGTTGACCGCCGGCTTTTTGCTGACCATTTTCGTCTATGGCCTGAGCAGTTTCAGCCGCCACCTGTTCTCCAGGGCCCATTGTTACCGGGTAAAAGTCCAGGCACTGATGGCCAAACTGCTGGTATTCATTGCCGCCTCGGTGTTTTTGGCCGCCCTGCCACTGGCGGTGATATTTGTCTTTGGTGTCAAGTTCAGTCTGAGCGATCCCGGCTTTTTTGGCTCCCTGGTTTCAGGTCTGGTGGGTATCTTCATGTCGGTAAAAACCTTTCGCCAGAAGGCGGAAAAATCCGGCAACGGCTCCGGCATGATCAACACCCTGGTGACCGGCGCCAGTATCCTGGTGTTTATCTTTTTCATCTTTCTATTTTCCTACATCCTGGGCGAGTCGATACACGATTATGCCGAGGCCAGCCAGACCCTGTTCTGGCCCATTGCCCTGGTGCTGTTGACCCTGTTGATTCCGGTCTTCGTCAATATCAACGAGGTGTCGCCCCACAAAATGTACCGGGACCGGTTGATGGAAACCTTTCTCAAGGCACCGCAGGTGGGACCTTCGGAACCTCTGTGCGAGGTGGGTCGTGAAGCCAACAGTACCTCCCTGACGGCCCTGAGCGCCACTGAGAACTGGTCTCCCTACCACCTGATCAACTGCAACATCATTCTCAATAATGCCAGTACTCCCCGTTTTCGCGGGCGCATGGGGGACAGTTTCACCTTGTCACCGCTCTACTGCGGCAGCGATGCCACCGACTATCTGGCCACCGACCAGTTTGCCGGCGGGGAACTAACCCTGGCCACGGCCATGTCCATCTCCGGCGCCGCCGAAAACCCCCACGCCGGCGTCGCGGGTGAGGGCAAATCGGTGAACCCGTTTGTCGCTTTTCTGCTGACATTCTTTGGCTTGCGCCTGGGCTACTGGGCCTTCAATCCCGGTTCCCGAATCCGCAAGGTAAATTCCCTGTTGCGCCCCAACTATGTCTTTCCCGGTCTCTACAGCCTGCTGAATTTCGGCCACGCCGAGAAGAGTATGTTTATCGAATTGTCCGACGGCGGCCATTTCGACAATACCGGCATCTATGAACTGGTGCGGCGCCGAACCCCGGTGATTATCCTTTCCGACGGTTCCGCCGATCCGGCCACCAGCTTCGATGATTTCGGCAATGCCGTCGAACGCATCCGCGTGGACTTCGGCGTATCCATTCGCTTTTTCAACGAAGACCTGGATCTCTCCGGCATGCTGCCTGGCAGCCAGGCCGCCGTGAGCGAGGACAGCGCCAGGATTTACGATGAAAAATACAATCTGTCGGCGCGGGGTTACGCCATCGGCGATATCATCTACCCGGATAGCGCCGCCGAAAAGGGCTTTATCGGCCGCTTTATCTATATCAAGTCGTCCCTGACCCGCAATTTGCCCGGCGATCTCTATGCCTATAAGGCCACTTACCCGGACTTTCCGAACCAGCCCACACTGGACCAGTTTTTTGACGAGCGACAATTCGAGGCATATAGGGAACTTGGCTATCAGTTAACCAAGCAGATGCTGGGCAATCCCGAGGCAATGAAACAGTTACCCTGATAAGCGGGGGTTTTGGCAGCGGGCAAACAGGAAATTCGCCAAAAAAATCAGGAAAACGCTCCTGGCGTTTTGTTGAGGGGAAATGGCGGGATCGATGTCGGTCTTGTTAACCCGGCAACTAGATAGGCTTCCTGCCTATTTAGTTGCTCGCCCTTAAAATACTGGCAGAACTGTGCGAAGTTCTTTGTATTTTAAAGGCTTGCATTGGCCAACGGCCAATGGCGGCACGTCCATGTGCCGCACTATCCCTTTATAAAAAATTCCTGCATAAAAGCTTGCCGGGTTAGGGCCTGTTAACACTAATGGTTTTATCGTTGCTGGCGGCCATTTTTTTGCCCGGCAAGGCAGAAAGAGCGTAGTGAAGTGACTCTACATGAGCGATTGATAACGAAGCTGGGCAAAAAATGGACCCAGCC
>QJWQ01000113.1 GCA_003235325.1 Gammaproteobacteria bacterium
GGAAACTGGTCAACTGGGACTTTGTCAACGCCAATTTTGCCGGTTGAAACGGTCAGCGAAAACTCCGCGTTAACACCTGAAAAGTTAGCAATCGGAAAAATACCAGACACAAAAAAAGCCCCTTTTCAGGGGCTTTTTTTGTGGTGCTTTTAATGCGCTGCTTTTGTTGTGGCGTGACAGGCTGCAGCCAGTGGTCGCAGCCCGGGCGCCCGGTACAGCTTACATCATGCCACCCATGCCACCCATGCCACCCATGCCGCCCATGTCGGGCATAGCGGGTTTGTTCTCTTCCGGCGATTCGGCAATCATCGCTTCAGTGGTGATCATCAGACCGGCGATGGAGGCCGCTGCCTGCAGGGCAATTCGGGTTACCTTGGCGGGATCGAGAATACCCATGGCGATCATGTCGCCATACTCACTGGTTCCGGCGTTGTAGCCGAAATTACCCTCACCCTGCTTGACCTTGTCAACCACCACGGAGCCTTCGTCACCGGCGTTCTCGACGATCTGGCGCAGCGGCGCCTCCATGGCGCGACGGGCGATGGCGATGCCGACCGTCTGGTCTTCATTGTCGCCTTTCAGCTTTTCGATGACCTGCAGGGCGCGAATCAGGGCGACGCCACCACCGGGAACCACGCCTTCCTCAACTGCAGCGCGAGTTGCGTGGAGGGCATCTTCGACCCGGGCTTTCTTTTCTTTCATTTCGACTTCGGTTGCGGCACCGACCTTGATTACCGCGACACCGCCGGCCAGCTTGGCCACGCGCTCCTGCAGCTTTTCACGGTCGTAATCGGAGCTGGTTTCCTCGATCTGGGCGCGGATCTGCTTGACCCGGGCCTCGATGTCGGCATGAGCGCCGGCGCCGTCGACAATAGTGGTGTTTTCCTTGGTCATGGTCAGGCGCTTGGCAGTACCCAGATGCTCCAGGGTGGCGGACTCCAGATCCAGGCCAACTTCCTCGGAAATCACAGTAGCTCCGGTGAGAATGGCAATATCCTGCAGCATGGCCTTGCGGCGGTCGCCAAAACCGGGGGCCTTACAGGCCGACACCTTGACGATGCCACGGAGGTTGTTGACCACCAGGGTCGCAAGAGCCTCGCCTTCCACGTCCTCGGCGACGATCACCAGGGGTTTGCCGGTTTTGGCGATGCCTTCCAGCAGGGGCAACAACTCGCGAATATTGGAAATTTTCTTGTCCACCAGCAGGATGTAGGGCGATTCCAGCTCGACGCTCATGCTGTCCTGGTTATTGATGAAATAGGGTGACAGGTAGCCGCGGTCGAACTGCATGCCCTCGACGATATCCAGTTCATTTTCAAGACCGGAGCCCTCTTCAACCGTAATCACCCCTTCCTTGCCGACCTTGTCCATGGCCTTGGCGATGATCTCGCCAACATTGACGTCGCTGTTGGCGGAAATGGTGCCCACCTGGGCAATTTCCTTGTTTTCGGAACAGGGCTTGGCAATGGCCAGCACCTGCTCGACAGCGGCGACAACCGCCTTGTCAATGCCGCGCTTCAGATCCATGGGATTCATGCCGGCGGCAACAGCCTTCAGGCCTTCATTGACGATGGACTGGGCCAGGACCGTGGCAGTGGTGGTACCGTCACCGGCTTCGTCGGAGGCCTTGCTGGCCACTTCCTTGACCATCTGGGCGCCCATATTTTCGAACTTGTCTTTCAGCTCGATCTCCTTGGCGACGGAGACACCGTCTTTGGTAACGGTGGGTGAGCCGAAGGATTTGTCCAGAACGACGTTGCGGCCCTTGGGTCCCAGGGTTACCTTGACCGCGTCGGACAGAACATTAACGCCCTTGAGCATTTTTCTGCGGGCGCTGTCACCGAATAAAACTTCTTTTGCTGCCATGATTTGTCTTCCTTCTTGAACGCTTTAACGTGTAAATGGATTTGCCGGTTGGCGTCGATCAGCCTTCGATCACACCGTAAATTTCGCTTTCGCTCATAATGATCAGCTCTTCGTCACCATCCTTGATGGTGTTGCTGTCGGCGTAACGGCCAAATACGATCTTGTCGCCCACCTTGACACCCAGAGCACGGACTTCACCGTTATCGAGCAATTTGCCCGCACCCACGGCGACAACCTCGCCCTGGTTTGGCTTTTCCTTGGCCGAACCGGGCAGCAGGATACCACCGGCTGTTTTTTGCTCTTCTTCCTTGCGACGCACTACGACGCGATCATGTAGAGGACGAATTTTCATTGTCGACTTTCTCCAGATTATGTTTGATTAAACGCGGTTTTCATGTCATTGGAGGCCAGGGCCCCGGTATCGGTTTCAGATCTCTCTTGTCCGCCACGGGAATCGATGGAGACCTTGCCGAACTGCCCCCTATGTGGAGGCACCTGAACAGAATTCAAGGGTGAAAGCTAAAAAAATTGGCCCCGGGGCCCGACAGCGCTGTCAAACCCGGTGGCCGGGGTCAGTCGTCATCCGGTTGGCGCCGGTCCTGTAGTCGTCTTTCCGGGTCGTCGCGGTCGTCCGCGCTCCGGTCAACATCCCTCTTTTCGAAATCCGGCTCCCGCCAGTACTCGCCGTCAAGGGCGCCATCGTCACCGCGCTGCCGCTGATGAACCTCGTAAGAAGCAAAGCCGACCTCACCAATCCGCGCCAGCAACCGTCGCACCAGCCACTGCCTGCTCTGGGGAATCAGGCCTGCAAAGCCGATGGCGTCGGTGACAAATCCCGGCGTCAGCAGCAGGGCGCCGGCTACCGCCAGCACCAGGCCTTCAACGATTTCCGTCGCCGGCAACTCCCCTTCTTCCAGGCGACGATGGCCACGAACCAGGGTGGCGAACCCCTGACGCCGCAACAGGGCAAGGCCGATAACGGCGGTCAGCAACACCAGGGCAATGGTGGGCAGCGCGCCAATGCGGCTGCCGACTTCAATCAGCAGCCACATCTCGACCACGGGTATTACAACGAACGCCAGCAGCAGGAATTGCAAGGGAACCACTTGGAATCAGGGACTTGAACAGCAGTAGATTGGGCCTGATGGCTGAAAATTCAAGCGGCGTCCGGTGACCGGCGGTCAACCTGCGGTTTCGATCTGAGGGTTGCCCTGTTCCGCCCGCTGCCACACCAGCCAGGCCAGGACAATAGCTGGAATGCCCATGCAGGCGGCGTAGAGAAAAAATGTCGAGTAGTTGCTGGCATCGACAATAACGCCGGAAAAGCCACTGAAAAACTTTCCGGGCAGGGTCATCAACGAGCTGAACAGGGCGTACTGGGTGGCGGTGTAGGCCCGGTTGGTGAGACTCGACAAATAGGCAATAAAGGCCGCATTGGAAAAGCCACCGCTGAGATTGTCGGCGCTGATGACCACCGCCAGCCAGGCCATACTCGGGCCGGTGGCCGCCAGCTGCATGAACAGCAGGTTGGTCCCGGCGACCATTACCGCACCCGCCAACAGTGGTCGAAAGATACCGTACCTGACCACCACCAGCCCCCCCAGGAAAGACCCCGCTATGGTCATGAAAAAGCCGAACAGCTTGCCTATACTGGCAATTTCCGACTTGCTGAAGCCCAGGTCCAGGTAGAACGGATTGGCCATGACCCCCATGGTGATGTCGCTCAGTCGAAAAAAGCCGATAAAAACCAGGATCACCAGGGCAAAGGTACCATTGCGACGGAAGAACTCGACGAAGGGCGCCACCACCGCGCTCAGGAACCAGGCCTCGACCCGGCGCCAGTAACCCGGCTGGTCGGCATGTGCGGCCTGTTGTAATCGCCGCTCCAGGGCAAGGGTCTCGGCGGAGAGGTTGTGTCCCGGCTCCCGGACCAGCAATACCGTCACCACGCCCACCGCCATCAATGCCGCCATGGACAGATAGGCGACATCCCAGCCTCGCCAGTCGGCCAGGTACAGGGCACCGGCCCCGGCTACCAGCATCGCCAGCCGGTAACCGAAAATGTAACTGGCGGACATGGCGCCCTGGTACTGGTCTTCCGCCGATTCGATACGAAAGGCATCGATGGCAATGTCCTGGGTAGAGGAGCCAAAAGCCACAGCCACGGCGCTGATAGCCAGGCCGGTGAGGGACACCGTGGGCTCACAGCTGACCATGGCCACCAGGCCGGTGACGATCCCCATTTGCCCCAGCAGAATCCAGCTGCGCCGCTGGCCCAGAAACCGGGTCAGCAGCGGCAAGCGCAGCCGGTCTACTACCGGCGCCCAGAGCACCTTGGTGGAATAGGTAATGCCGACCCAGGCAAAAAAGCCGATGGTGCTGCGACTGACGCCCTCGTCCCGAAGCCAGGCGGTCAGGGTGGAGAAAACCAGCAATAGGGGCAGTCCTGCGGAAAAGCCAAGGAATAACATGGCGACCACTCGGGGTTGCAGGTATACCCGCAACGCCTCTCCCCAGCCTGGTGCACCTGTTTCAGCCACAATAACGGTTCCTGATGCGGCCCAAGCCGTTTAGGACCAAACAGGGATCAGTCAGGAACACACTGCCGCGGGCCGCGAACGTTGTGGCAAAGGCTACGGTGGCGAAGGCTACGGTGCCGCCATATCGGCCAGTATCGGAGCAAAAAAGTCCTGACACTAGCGTATGACCACCCAGAGTGCGGCAAGACACAACCAGAGAATCAGGGCCCGGCCAAACAGGGCGCTGACGGCAGCAACTTCCTTCACCTCAAATTCTCCTTCTTCACTGGCTGCACTCAGATCCTCCGGAATATCAAGGGCGCCGGTGACAAGGCGCCGAAGCACATCGCCACTGGCGAGGCCCGCCTCAAAAAAAGCGCCGCGCCACTGGTGCATAGTGGTGGAGAAATTACCCACCAGGGCAAATACCAGCCCCAATAGCCGCAGGGGCAGCCATTCCAGCAGCCACAACCAGCTTTCGGCCTCAACTCGGGCCAGGATATCGTCATGGGGGGTTTCCCGGTATAGAACCGAGAGGCGGTAAGCCAGGGCACCGGGGGCGCCAGCCAGCAAAAACCAGAAGATTACCGGAAAATAGCGCTCGAAATAGCGATAGGGTATGGCCGCCAGGGTTTCCCGGTGCAGGTCATCCCAGCTGTCGGCGGCGCCTTCATGGTGATCCAGGTTAAAAATAGCCGCATCGTGATAGGCGGCCTGAAAATCTTCACGGTCAACGTCATCCCGATAGGCCCTGACCAGCTTTTCGAGATTGCCCCGGCCAAAAGCGTAAAGCAATACCAGTAGTTCCAGCAGGAACAGCCACAAATTGAACGTCCGATGGGAGAACAAGCCAAGCACCAGGGCTGCACCCAGGACCGGCAGTAATACGGCTGCAGCCAGACGGCCATAAGGCAGGCTACCAAGCCAGTCCTGCGCCTTCAGCCTTGATACCCAGTCGTGAAACCACTGGTCCCGCTGTATCGCGGGCAGGGAACCCTGACTTCTCAGCAACAGGACACCGACCACTGCCACCAGAAATTCCATCGTTTTTCCTCCTCTACCTCATCGGCTTAACCGGAGGCATGGCCCCGGATGACATTGTCATCGCGAACTGAGTGAAGCGATCCAATATATCGGCCAAAAACACGGGCAGGGAGCCATGCCGTTACCCGTTCACCATGAACGACTATTTATCGTGGGATCAAAAGGTACATGTCAGTACCTGCCTGTCCGGTTGCCGACCCCACTGCCAGACAGGTGGCTTTTTACGCGTGATTATCGCGCATGTAAAGTTCCCGGTTTGATCATCGACAGGACCGCATGGCAGCGTCCGGTCTGTCACGAATCCGGGCTTTCAGGAACAGAGTTTCTGCAAAAAATATTCCCAGCGAAAGGATGGGCCCGGGTCGGTCTTGCGTTCGGGAGCAATATCACTGTGACCGACAATCCGATCCACTGTGATAGCCGGGTAATGCCGCATCAACAAACGGCTAACCCGGACCAGGGTCTGATACTGGCGCCCAGTATAGGCAATGCTATCGGTCCCCTCCAGTTCAATCCCCACGGCGAAATCATTACAGTTTACCCGGCCGGCAAAGCTGGACTGCCCTGCATGCCAGGCCCGGTCCTGAAAAGAGACAAACTGGATGACACGTCCACGCCGGTCAATGAGCAGATGTGCCGATACCTGCAAATCTGCTATTTCGGCAAAAAATGGGTCGGCATCAGTATCGAGGCGGTTATTGAAAAAGGCGCAGATATGATCGACACCGAAGCAACCGGGAGGCAGGCTGATGTTGTGTATCACCAGCAGGCTGATGTCCCCGGGGTCCGGGCGCTGATTGTAGTTGGGTGACGGCGAACGCCTGGCGCCAGTCAGCCAACCCTGTTCATCGATGTTCACAACCCGTTTCCAAAATGGTGCGGGGACAGGTCAAACGGCTGAATCCCGGAACTCGGGCGGGGACGAGTAGCTGATCAGGCAAGATGATTGCGGCCCTGTACCCCGGACACAACGGCTGCAAACGCCTCATCAAACAGCCGGGAATTGTCCACCACCCTGAGATTGCCTCGCTGCATGGCCAGTGCCAGTTGACTGCGGCAGGCTTCCGCCACCTTGTTGCCTTTGCGGTCGGCAAAGACATACCTGGACATCGGCTGCTCGACAGCCCACAGCATACAGCGTCTTGGGGTATCACTGCTGCCCCCGAAGTCCACCCAGGTGCCCTGGCGCAGGGAATCGACGCGATCCAGCATTTCCGGGTTTACTTGCTCGCGGGCGGCCGTCGAGGACTGCGGTGCTCCCTGCAGGTCGAAACGCAACTCCTCGATGACCGCCATTTCAGGCATCGCAAGGTCAGGCAATAGTCGTTTTTTGTCAATCGACCGGCACCGCTTTTCCTTGTCGATGAAGTCAATAAAATCGACCAGAATCCCGGTCACTGGCCTCATTTCGCCTTTCGTTTGCGCCATGGCATCGAGAACCGCCTCGATTTTACATTTGAGCGGGTCTGCAGCGGGACCGGGATGCCCCGGCAGGCCATTTGTGGCTTTCAGAATTTCTTTAATCAGGCGTCGCACCGGATGTTTTGGCGTTTCAAAAAAATCCGGTGCCTGCAGGACGAGCGAAGCAACGGGCAACATCAGGCGCAGAAGTACGGCGTCGAGGTATTCGCTGGCTACAGTTCTCTGGCGCAGGTTTGCAAACAGGAGGTCGATCAGATGAATGATACTGCGCTCCATTTGCGGCAGAGCCCTGTAGGATTGGCGACCGGCCTGCATTTTTTTCTTAATCAGTTGCTCCAGTCCGATTGCCGCCAACGCCGCCTCGGTTTTTTTCCGATCGGTGCCGCTATTTAACCGGCTGATGGTGCGGAGCAAGTCCTCCAGACTGACCGGATTTCCGTATCCCTGCGAACTATTTCGGGTGTCAGGCAAGCTACCCCGGGTGTTAGCGGCATCGAGCGCCGGCGTCGAGGACTCGGGCCAGCGCGCCAGCGCCTCGTTGAGTTCGGTAATCATGGTGCCGAAATGTCGTTCCGCACCGGGTCGCGGGCGACGGCGACCGGTATCGGGCCGGGCTGATCGTATTAGTTCATCGAGGTTGGAACCTGAATCGCCGCCAACAGGCTCCCGTCTCGATTCGGGACTCTCCCCGGTCCGGCGCCGATTGAGCAGGTCTGTCCGCTCCACGACCCGAGCCGGCCTGGCCGGAAAATCCAACGGCGGCGAGACCTGGGGTAAATTGGCTTCAGGTGCCGGTTTCTTTGACCGGGCCGGTTGCCCTGTCGCTGCTTCAACTGCCCTGAGTTTGGTC
>QJWQ01000101.1 GCA_003235325.1 Gammaproteobacteria bacterium
CTATGACTCATGGCCCGATGTAACCTGATTTCCAGGTGATCCAGATGCTGGGCATTTTCCCGCAGGCGATCAGCGGGATTTCTCAGGCGTTTTTGTAACCCATTCAGGCGTTGGCGTTTGTTGAAAAAGATAAAGCTCAGGTCGCGAGTCAGCTTTGCCTGAAACTGAGTGACCCTGGCATATAGTTCGGTTCCGTCCGGGGTGGCAATTTCGGCGGCCGCAGACGGGGTGGGTGCACGGACATCAGCGGCAAAGTCTGCAATGGTAAAATCCGTTTCGTGACCGACGGCGCTGACAACCGGGATGCTGCTGCCGGCAATGGCTCTAGCCACGATCTCTTCGTTGAAGGGCCAGAGATCCTCGATGGATCCCCCGCCCCGGCAGACGATAAGGAGGTCGCAATGGGCCTGCTGATTGGCTTCGCGGAGAGCCGCCACAATTTCAGCCGCTGCGGTGGAGCCCTGGACTGTCGTCGGGTAGATGGTAATCGGGACCATGGCTAACCGTCGTCTAAGGACATGCAGGATATCTCTTATTGCCGCCCCCGAGGTGGAGGTGATGATGCCGATGCGACGGGGGATTGGAGGCAATGGCTTTTTCCGGGCGGGATCAAACAGCCCTTCCGATGCCAGGCGCTTTTTGAGTTGCTCAAACTTTTGCTGGAGCAACCCGGCGCCATCAGGTTCCAGATGTTCCACCAGGACCTGATAGTCACCCCTGTTTTCATACAGGCTGACCCGCCCCCGAATCACCACTTGCTGACCATCCGCTGGCTTGAATGTGACCAGGCTGTTTCGAGTGCGAAACATGGCGCATCGCACCTGTGCACCGGTGTCTTTGAGGGTGAAATACCAGTGACCGGAACTGGGACGGGCCAGGTTGGAGATTTCTCCCCGCACCCAGATCAGGGACAGATGGGTTTCCAGAAGTTGTCGAGCGCGGCGATTGAGTTGACTGACTGAGAAGATCTGGCGTTGGCCGGAAAGATTGTCCATGGCCCATTGTAGGTGCACCGCCATGTCGGTGCACACATGATTTCACTGACGGACAAAAACAATTAGTCCGGCTGCAGGAGTTGAACAGACCTTCAACAAGCCTACCGCTCCGGGTCTCGGCAACTACGGTATTTCAGCTAGGGTGTTTCAGCTAACTCCTGATCCGTTTAATTGCGAATGCCCGCGGATGTGTGCACCATGCAAGGGTGCGCCCCAAATTGGTGCTGAATACTCCGGTTCTGCGCCGCAACGGGGCGTTGCGGCGGCATCAACAGCGCACTGCAGCGGTCCATGCCTTCCCGGGAATTCGAATTTCCTTACCTTTTAGTGGGTCTATAGGCCGGTTTTGCTGTCTCAAAAACCGCTATCTCTGTGTCCACCACCTTCTCTGACTGGGCCTTTGACCAGGCCAGTCGCTGATCCATCTGATAGCGTTGGGAAGCAGACGGCAGGTGCTGGGAGATGGACAGGGAGTCAGACCTGGCCGGCTCACGATTTTTCAGTCGTTCAAATGCCGCCGTTGTCCCTGGACCCGCATAAACACTGGTGTTCAGAACAATCAATGCTATGGCAATGGCAATAGATTTAATGGAAGTGTTCATTTTTTTCTCCTCGCGAAGCGAAGTAACCGGTTGTGCAAAACTGTGACGTTAGCGCAAAGCCAAAGTTCCTCGTGCCTCATTTCATCAACAGTAGCTGGAAATTTCTTTCACCCTTCTCATCGGGTCTTTGCGCCACGTAACTAAAGTGTAGACAAAATTTAAGAACTAATTTGGCATACATTTTGCCTATCTCTTAAAAGATTAGGTGGATGCAATTGTGCATACCAAAGTTCTCCGGTCCCCGGTACTGCCAGGAACCAAACACAACAGGAAAACACTTTGATAAGACAGATCGCCCTTTTTTTCATATTTGCCATTGTCAGCGCACCCGGCATGGCATCGATTGAAATTCCCCTCTATGAAAAGGGTAGCGATGTCTTTTATCTCTCCGGTTCTATTGATGGCCTTGGGGAAACAGAATTTCTTCTGGATACCGGCGCAGGCTACAGCGCCATCAGCGACAAGTCGTTGCGAATTCTCGAACAGAAGACCGATGTTCGCTATCTGCGCAGCCTCAACAGCCGACTGGCCAATGGCTGGGTAAGCAAAGTGGAAATCTATTCCATTGGTAGGGTTGAAATCGGCCAGGAGTGTGTGCTCAACAATGTTGAGGTCGCAGTCGTCCCCGGACTCAGCCGCAATATCCTGGGGTTGAATGCCCTTAGACAAATGGGACATTTCAGTATTTCCTTTTCACCTCTGGCTCTTACCGTCGGTCGCTGCCAGTAAATATTTTTTCGTCGTCCCCTGCAAAAGATTCCAGCAATTTGTCGACCCCACCGGTCAGTCAGGCATTGGTTGCCGGCTTTACTTTTAACAGGGCGATCTGCTCCCGGCACACTGCCCTGGATAGTTGCAGTGGCATATTGTCTGCCTGGCCGTGGAAGATGGGTCAAACGCCACGGTTATAAATGGCTTCAATAAGGAATGTAGACGGTGCTGTCTGTGCCCTGCGCCGTGCTACTGACGCCATCAGGTGAATACTATATAATCGCCGGCTTCCTGAAACCCGCTGGAGGGTGATTTCGGCTATGCCCCGAATCGCACACGAAGCCCTTACCTTTGATGACGTTCTGCTGGTTCCCTCTTATTCCGAGGTGGTGTCGACGGATGTCAGCCTGGTAACCCGACTGACACGACAGATTTCCCTGAATATTCCCCTGCTATCTGCAGCTATGGATACGGTCACTGAATCCAGGCTGGCAATCGCTCTGGCCCAGGAAGGCGGTATGGGCATCATTCACAAAAGTATGTCCTTTGAACAGCAGGCCATGGAAGTGCGTGCGGTCAAAAAATATGAGAGTGGCGTGGTGAAAGATCCGATCTGCATCGATGCTGACGCGTCCATACGGGATCTTCTCGGATTAACCCAGATCAATAACATTTCCGGGGTTCCCGTACTGCGCAACGGCGAGCTGGTGGGTATTGTGACCCGTCGGGATGTCAGGTTTGAAACCAATCTGGATGCGCCGGTTACCTCGGTGATGACCCCGAAAGAAAAGTTGGTGACAGCCAGGGAAGGTGCGTCACCGGATGAGATCAAGCAGTTATTGCACAAGTACCGGATCGAGAAGGTCCTGGTGGTCAACGAGAAATTTGATCTGCGGGGCCTGATTACCGTCAAGGATATCGACAAGGCTGAACGATACCCCAATGCCTGCAAGGACGACCAGGGGCGGCTTCGGGTCGGTGCCTCGGTGGGCACCAGTGCAGACACTGATAGCAGGGTCGATGCCCTGGTGGCTGCCGGTGCCGATGTCCTGGTGGTTGACACCGCCCATGGTCATTCCCGAAATGTCCTGAACCGGGTTCGCTTGATAAAGCGCAAGTACCCCGAAATTCAGGTGATCGGCGGTAATGTCGCCAGTAGCGAAGGCGCCATTGCCCTGGCTGATGCCGGGGCAGATGCGGTCAAGGTGGGAATTGGTCCCGGTTCCATTTGTACTACCCGGATCGTGACCGGTGTCGGCGTCCCGCAGATTTCCGCCATTGCAGAGTCGGTACGGGCGCTTCAGGGACGGGATATCCCGGTTGTCGCCGACGGTGGTATTCGGTTTTCGGGGGACATCGGCAAGGCGCTGGTGGCCGGTGCCCATGTGGTGATGATGGGCTCGATGTTTGCCGGTACCGAGGAGGCGCCGGGTGAGATCGAACTCTACCAGGGGCGAACCTACAAGGCTTACCGGGGCATGGGCTCACTGGGCGCCATGGCCAAAACCCAGGGTTCCAGTGATCGCTATTTTCAGGATGCCAGCGCCGGTGTCGAAAAACTGGTGCCGGAGGGCATCGAGGGCAGGGTCCCCTACAAGGGGCCGGTTTCCGGCATCATTCATCAGTTAATGGGCGGTTTGCGCTCCGCGATGGGTTATACCGGCAGCGCCGATATCGAGACCATGCGGACTAAACCCAGTTTTGTTCGAGTGACCAGCGCTGGCATGGGTGAGAGCCATGTCCACGATGTGGCCATTACCAAGGAAGCTCCGAATTACCCGGTGGGCAGTCGCTAGAGACTGGCGATTCTATCCGGGTACCCACCTGGAAGTTGTGTTTGATACTCAATACAAAGCAGACTTCCTGTTCGAGATTTGTCCCGATGACTGCAAATATCCATGCCCGGAAAATTCTGATTCTGGATTTCGGTTCCCAGTACACCCAACTGATCGCCCGGCGGGTTCGCGAGGTGGGCGTCTATTCCGAAATACGTGCCTTTGATGTTTCCGAACAGGAGATTATTGACCTCGATCCTGCGGGTATCATCCTCTCCGGTGGTCCGGAATCGGTCACTGCCGGCTTTTCTCCAAGAGCCCCGTCAATCGTGTTTCAACTGGGTGTTCCGGTGCTGGGGATCTGTTATGGCATGCAAACCATGGCGGAGCAGTTCGGGGGGTGTGTGGAAAATTCGGTGGTTCACGAGTTTGGTTACGCCCAGATCAGAACTCACGGCCATAGCCGCCTGCTGAAAGATATCAGGGATCATATCGACCATGAAGACGGTTCGTCATTGCTTGATGTCTGGATGAGCCATGGCGACAAGGTTGATCAAATCCCGCCGGGTTTTGAGCTTATGGCGTCAACGGCTTCCTGCCCGATCGCCGGAATTTGTGCCGAAGAAAAGCGTTTCTACGGTATTCAGTTCCACCCCGAGGTTACCCATACACTGCAGGGCAAGCGAATCTTCGAGCACTTCGTACTCGAAATCTGTGGTTGTGAACCCCTGTGGACGCCGGCCAATATCATAGACGATTCCATTGCACGGATTCGTGATCAGGTGGGGGCGGATCAGGTCCTGCTCGGTTTGTCGGGGGGAGTGGATTCATCGGTGGTTGCCGCCCTGTTACACAGGGCAATCGGTGACCAGTTAACCTGCGTCTTTGTCGATAACGGCCTGTTGCGCAAGCACGAGGGCGACCAGGTGATGGATATGTTTGCCCGCAACATGGGGGTCCGGGTGATTCGCGCACAGGCCGAGGATCTGTTTTTGTCGAGGCTGGCGGGTGTCGCCGACCCGGAACAGAAGCGCAAGATTATCGGCAACACCTTTATTGATATCTTCGATGACGAGTCGGAAAAACTTCAGGATGTGAAGTGGCTGGCGCAGGGCACCATTTATCCGGATGTCATTGAATCGGCTGCTTCGAAGACCGGCAAGGCCCACGTGATCAAGTCCCATCACAATGTCGGTGGCTTGCCTGAAGATATGAAAATGTCCCTGGTGGAACCCCTGCGGGAGTTGTTCAAAGACGAGGTGCGCAAGATCGGTCTGGAACTGGGGCTGCCCTACGATATGGTCTACCGTCATCCGTTTCCCGGTCCCGGTCTCGGCGTGCGTATTCTCGGTGAAGTGAAGAAACAGTATGCCGATCTGCTCAGGGAAGCCGACGCGATTTTTATCGAGGAGTTGCACAGGGCGGAGCTGTACCACAAGACCAGCCAGGCATTCGCGGTGTTCCTGCCGGTGAAATCCGTCGGTGTCGTGGGGGACGCCCGCCGTTATGAGTACGTAATAGCGTTGCGGGCGGTCGAGACTATCGACTTCATGACGGCCCGCTGGGCCCATTTGCCCTACGAATTTCTGGAGCGGGTATCGAACAGGATTATCAATGAGATCAGCGGTATTTCCAGAGTAACCTACGATATTTCCAGCAAGCCGCCGGCTACTATTGAGTGGGAGTAACAGTGGTTTTTAACATGTTGAATAATAAGAATAAAATTAATATTGTGGATAATGTATCCTGTATCTTCAATGGTATTTTTCATGGTATTTATTGCGTGTAACGTGGCAGCAGACATCGATACTATGAGATACAAATTGAGCTTGGCATGGTAGCGGGGGAGCTTAACTTATATGTGATCTGGAGCAATCCGAAACCGGCAATTCCAGCACAGCGTTTTAGAAAAACTGTACTGTTTTTCTAAAACTATGGGCAGCGCAGTGCCTGCATAACTTAATGAAAAAAAGCCCTTATTTTCGTAATTCTCCTCGTGGACAAGGTCGGGCCGCCCCGCTAAGCCTGTGTATACACGCTCCGTCTATTACTTGCAGAAAGTAACCAAGTACGTTACAATTTCCCATAAAGAAGGAGATTGCTCTTGATTCAGAGTTTTCGGGACCGCTGGCTGAGGGATTTTTATCTTGAAGATAAAACCAGCAAGAAGGTACCCTCTGAGGTCGAAGATCGATTGTTCCGAAAGCTGCAGTTAATCGATGACGCAACCTGTGATATCGACTTGCGATCGCCTCCGAGCAATCATTTTGAAAAGTTGAGAGGAAATCTGGCCGGCAAGCATTCGGTCCGCGTTAACAAGCAATGGCGACTGGTGTTTACCTGGTCAGACGAACGCGGTGAGGCTCAGGACATCTATCTGGATAACCACGATTATCGGTGAGGCAGGCTATGAATATAACAAAACGACAACCCGTCAGTGTCGGTGAGATGATTACCGAGGAATTCCTCGTGCCCATGGCGCTGACTCAAGGGCAACTGGCAGAAGCGATGGGTGTCAGTCGAAAAACCGTCAATGAGTTATGTACCAACCGCCGTTCCATCACGGCTGACACGGCATTGATGCTGGCTACTGTATTTGGGAATACAGCGGATTTCTGGTTGAATCTGCAGCAGCGCAATGAGCTGTGGAAAGCGCTCAACACACCAAAGCGGAGAGCCAGGATCGAGAAGGCTAAACCGATTGCTGCCTGAGCGAGGCTTGGTGAGAGATATCGGGCCGAGCCCCAAGGAACGTAGGGGGTGGCACTTCAGGGTTGGGCGATGAAAGCGGACAAGAATATTACCACCTACCGTCGCATGCGCGCTCAGCCCTTATGGCGGTTGCTTGCTTCCGGCAATGGGCCGACAGTCATTGGTCTGCTTCAGTCACACCTCTATGAAAAAGAGCGCAGCCAGCCGGCCTCGAATTTGTTTGAACGGTTGATGCGAGATCTGGAAGAGCTGCGGGCTCAGGGGGATGATTTCCCTCAAACGGCGGAGGCCTATGTGGCCAACTGGCTGAGCGACGGATATCTCGAGCGGCGATTTCCGCCAGGTGCCACTGAGGAGGAATATGAGCTCTCTACCGCCACGGTGGAGGCGATTCGATTTTTGTCTGCGATAGCGGAACCTCATTCCGCGGCCACCGAGAGCCGCCTTTCGCTGGTGATCCAGGCGTTGGTGGGGCTGGCCGAGGATACCGATACCGATAAGTATCGCCGGATCGACCGCCTGATGGCGGAACATGCACGCATCGACAAGGAGATCGATACCATACAGAAGGGCCAGATGCGAGTCCTGCCGCGTGATACTGCCCTGGAGCGGACCCGTGAGATCATCTCCCTGGCCGATAATCTGACGGGTGACTTTCGCCGAGTGCGTGACCAGTTCGAACAGCTTAATCGGGATCTTCGAGAGCGCATCATGGACAGTGACGGCAATCGGGGCGAGGTGCTCGATTCGCTGTTTGCTGGCATCGACCTCATTGCGGAGAGCGAGGCAGGTCGCACATTCTCTGCATTCTGGCGTCTACTCACCGATCCCGAGCAGGCGGCAATGTTGGAAGAGTCTCTCGACAGCGTAATGTCACG
>QJWQ01000154.1 GCA_003235325.1 Gammaproteobacteria bacterium
CCCAGTTCCCGGGCGGCCACATGGGCCTTGACGATACCGGCCAGGGAGCACTCGTCGGTAATCGCCAGGGCCCGGTAGCCGAGTTGGTGGGCGCACTGCACCAGTTCACAGGGGTGGGAAGCGCCCCGCAGGAACGAGTAGTTGGTGAGGCAGTGCAGTTGGGCGAATTCCATGGTCGGAGGTCATTGCTGGGGCAGCAGAAGGGGCTCGTTTGATTGGATCGCCACTACACTGCGTACTTCGCGATGACGGGATATCTGATTCATATGGTTGGATCGCTTCACTGCGTTGAGCCTACCCTGCAAGCGTAGCGAGTGCAGTGGGTACGAGATGACGACGGGACTCGAACCACCGTGGCACCGCAATCCGGAAAACTCCCCGTCTTTGCGAACCCGAAGGGTGAAGCAATCCAATTAACAAGACTATTGGATCGCCACGACACTTCGTGTCTCGCGATGACGGAAGAAATGGGGCAGCCGCAACACTTCATGTCTCGGGATGAACTGGCCGAATACTTCATCTGAACAGCCTCAGGAAAAGATTCCCTGCACATACCACTGCTGCCGGAGCAGATCGCGAAACAGCCACAATCTGAGGTTGTCGTCCCTACAGCCGATGTAATAGTCCCGGGCCACCGGTTGCTGCCACCAGCTACCTTCGATGCGCTCCGGTCCCTGGAGCAGCTCAATTTTTCCCTGCCAGTACAGCGTCCCCCGTCCTTTGCCGATGGCTACCGGTGGGTCTAAGAGCCACTGGGGCCGTGGCGTCGAGGCGTGGTCGCCCCGCAGGTACTGCTCCGGGGCTTCGCCAATAGCAATTGTGGTCGCTGCCTGCTCGGGGATATTGGCATCCCGGTAACTGATCCTGAACAGGGCTTCCTCCCCCAGCCGGGCGCTCAGCCGGGCCAGGGTGGTGGCTAGCTGGTCGCGATCGATAAGATGCCTGTCGATAAAGTGCCAATCGCTGTTGGCGGATACCGCATCTGTCCGACCGGGCAGGCGCATGGTGCCGTTTTGCAGCACCGCCGGGGTCACCCCGGCCGCGGTCAAAGCCAGTACATCCACTTCAAATGGCAGAGGTTGCTGCTCCAGTTGAATCAGGGTCAGGTCGAAGGCCAGTTGCCAGCGGCTGTGGACCCCCTCGCAGGAAACCGTCAGGCAGTGCCGGTTCTTGCCGATATCCTGAAAATGCCAGTACAGGGTCTGGCACTGCAATTGTTGTTGCACCAGCCAGGCGGTCAGCGACTGTAGCAGTATTGCCAGCGGCTCCCGCAGCTGCTCTACCTGGGCCACCGGGTAATCAAACTGGATTTGATCGGCAAAAGTGTCCAGCGGTTGAAACGTGGCGACCGGTTTGCTGAACAGGGCGGGCTGCTGCAAAAAATCATCAATGGCCAGAATATCGGCTATATAGTCAGCGAAATCATGACCCAGGCGTTTCCTGAACGCGGCCAGGGAACTGTTTTCGATTTGCCGGAAAATATCCCCCAGGGTGGCGAAACCGGTTTTCTCCAGGCTGTCCACGGCTTCGGGGAATTCCTGTAACAGGGTGACCGGCAGTTGCCGCAACCGCTCCCGGTAATTTCCGCCGGTCCAGTGGTCAAGGCACACCGCCATGGGATTGTCAGGGGTATCGCCCTGATCCCAGGACAGGAGCCAGGCTGCCCTGCCGACGGGGGCAAGTCCGGCCCGGTAGCCGAGTTGCTGCTGTCGCAGCGCCTCATCGATGCGCCCCAGCAGTTTTTCAATGCCGTCAAACAGGCGCAGGCAGCTGGACAGCTCCAGCAGCAAACCGGCCTGGTCAGTGTGATGCCGGTTGTTCAGTACATAGGGCTCGATATGGGGCGTAAAGCGGTACAGGCTCCCGGCCAGGGTGGTGAGACGCTGCTGCTCCAGCTGCCGGTCGCGCTCGATCACCCGGGCGCCAGACACCAGGCGGGCGGTGCTCACCGGCATACCCCGCTCGACGCCCTGGTCGAGAGCCGCCTGGGTGGCGGTGCAGACCCGCCGGTAATCACTGACGATCACCGGCTCCGGGCTGTCCGGTGCCAGGGCATGACAGAACAGAGACAACTCCGGCAGCCGGATGGCCAGCCACAGGGGCGACCGGTGCGCCACGGTCAGTGTCTCCGGCGGCGGCCCGGGCCTGCCTGGGGGAAGTTGAGTATGTTGCCGCTCTTGCCTGACTCTTTTGTCTGGCCTGTTGTGTCTGTCGTGCCCGTCCTGTTGGTTTCACCGGCGAGCTTACTCCCGGCAGATACGGCCTCGGCCGGGCCGAGATCACTGGCATAGCGCCCGGCATCCCCCAGGTACCGGTGCGGCAGGCAGGTAAACCAGTGCCCGGGCAGGGCCAACCGCACGGTCCTGTCGGCAGCACCCTCAGCCGGCGTCATCAGCTGTCCCCGTTGCTTGAACACCTGAATCAGCAGCTGCTCAACGCCGATCCGGCTGATCAGGCGCAGTCCCGCCGGCGAACTCTGCTGCCGGGTGTACAGTGGCCGAAACAGCACATAGACGCCCCGCTGGTCTGCGGTGCCCAGCTGTAGCCTGCGCAACTGACTGTAGCTAACGGCCTGGCCGGGTTGCCAGGCAAGTACTGCCTGACAGGCCGGGGACCGGCTCAGTTCCAGGAAGCAGGCGACAAAGTCCTGGCGGTTGCGGGGCCTGATCACCAGAATCTGGTCGAGGGCAATGCCGTCCTGCAACAGGCCCAAGGCATAGGGCAGTGCCGGGGGGTTGAGCAGGGCCACGCAGGCATCGGACTGCCGGCAGAGCTGCCGGATCGCCGGGCCGAACAGCAGCCACTCCCCGCCCCTGCCAGTCTGGCAGACGTCCACCAGGACGCCGTTGGGCCAGCCGCCATTTGCCAGGATGGCATCCAGGGCCTCGTAGCCGCTGCCGGTGACCGGCGCCCGGCCCTGAGCCCGGGCGTAGCCCTGCCAGACATGAAAGATACAGGGTCAGCAACGGATACTGTATGAATATACAGCATATTGCCAGCCCTCGCCACCGGGGTCAGATAGCTGCGGCGCTCATGGAGAAAAGTCACCTAGGGCCGCCGTTAAATCAGAGCCCTCATGATTTAACGGCGGCCACGGCAGGAAGTTACGGTGACGACCTGAATGAAAAATATTTTGGTCAGTTATTCCGCTTTGACAAAAATCAGAGAGGTGTTGATGCCGCCGAAGGCAAAGTTGTTGCTCATGACACAGCGGGTGTCAATCTCGCGGCCCGTGCCGGTGATGTAATCCAGTTCGGCGCACTCCGGGTCGACGTTGTCGAGATTGGCCGTGCCGTGGAACCAGCCCTGGTT
Organism: Gammaproteobacteria bacterium; assembly: GCA_003235325.1. GTDB lineage: Bacteria > Pseudomonadota > Gammaproteobacteria > Pseudomonadales > Porticoccaceae > SZUA-272. The sequence continues at coordinate 3,313 of QJWQ01000154.1, forward strand.
CATCATCTCGATGGCCACCATGGCCTCCAGCGCGCCGCAGGCACCCAGGGTGTGGCCGGTAAAGCTTTTGAAGGCGCTGATGGCCATCCTGTTGCCCAGCAAACGGTTGGTGGCATGGCTTTCGGCAATATCGCCGCGATCCGTGGCCGTGCCGTGGGCGCTGACGTAACCGATGTCCCCGGGCTGTAATCCGGATTGCTCCAGGGCCTGGGCCATCGCCTGGTACATGGTGTCCGATTCCGGCTGGGTAACATGGCTGCCATCGGAGTTGGTGGCAAAACCGACAATTTCCGCGTGAATTCGGGCGCCTCGCTGCAGCGCCCGCTGCCTCTCTTCCAGAATAAGGGTACAGGCGCCTTCACCGATAACCAGGCCGTCCCGGTCCCGGTCAAAGGGACGGGGTGTCAATTCCGGGGAGTCATTGCGGGTACTGGTGGCATAGAGGGTGTCAAACACTGCGGCTTCGGTGGCGCATAACTCCTCGCCACCACCGGCCACCATGACATCCTGATGGCCGTATTTGATCGCCTCATAGGCGTAGCCAATGCCCTGGCTGCCGGACGTACAGGCACTGGAGGTGGGAATTACCCGGCCTCTGAGACCCAGAAAAACCCCGATATTGACCGGAGCGGTATGGCCCATCATTTTCAGGTAGGAATTGGCATTGATGCCACCACTGGTATGACTGAGCAGCATATTGCCGAAATCGGCGATAGCGTCCGGACTGCCGGTGGAGGAACCGTAACTGACGCCGGCCCGACCGCTGGTCAGCACGGCATCACCGAGCAGGCCGGCATCGATCAGGGCCCGTTCGCTGGCAACCGTGGCCATCAGGGCGATGCGGCCCATGCTGCGAACCTGCTTGCGGGTGTAGTGATCCGGCCTTTTGAAATCCGTGACCGGGGCGCCAAGGCGAGTGTTGAGCTCGACATAACGGTCCCAGCCGGTCATGTATTGAATGCCGGTTCTGCCGGTGCGCAAATTCTCGCTGATGGACGGCCAGTCATTTCCTATGGGAGAAAAGCCGGCCATGCCGGTAACAACAACACGCCGCATCAACACATGCCTCCATTGACGGCAATCACCTGGCGGGTGACATAGGACGATTCCGGTGACAACAGAAAGGCGACCACCGACGCCACTTCGTCGGCAGTGCCCGCCCGTCGGGCCGGAATCATTTTCAGGGCTTCTGCCACTGGAGCCTCGTCAGTCATTTCAGTTTCGATAAAACCGGGAGCAACACAGTTGACGGTTATCTCCCGCTTGGCCAGTTCCAGCGCCAGGGTCTTGGTGGCGGCAATGACACCGGCCTTGGCCGCACTGTAATTGGCCTGGCCGCGATTGCCCATCAAGCCGGAAACCGAGGCCATGGTGACAATGCGCCCCGGCTTTCGGCGCCGGACCATGGGCATGGTGACCGGATTCAGCACATTGTAAAAACTGTCGAGATTGGTGTGAATCACCTGGTCCCACTGCTCACCGGTCATGGCGGGGAAAGCGGCATCGCGAATGATACCGGCATTGCAGACAACACCATAGTAGGCGCCGTGCTGTTCCATGTCCTGCTCCAGCACCTGCCGGGTCTGCTGGCGGTCGGCGACATCAAACTGCAATACCCGGGCCCGACCGCCTGCTGCTTCGATCTGGTCCCTGACCAGATCCGCCTCATCTCGCCTTGACCGGCAGTGCACCACGACCCCATAGCCGTTTTCAGCCAGCTTCAGGGCGATGGCCCTGCCGATGCCACGGCTCGAACCGGTGACCAGAACTGAATCACTCATTGCATTATCCTTGAAAAAATTCCGCTATATTTTCCGGCAGGTAGACATTCAGGTTGGTCCGGATGTCAATGCCCTCGCCGATGATGGCACAGGCAAAAACCCCGAGGCCGGTGGTGTTTTCCGTTATCTGTTCCACCTCAATACGCAACCGGGCTCCGATCGCGAAATAGCTCAGGGGCGATTCGTAGCGGCGGGCGCTGACCAGGAAGCCGATCTTGACCGGCAGGCCGGAATTGCGAGCGCTGACCCCGGCAAAGGCCGCCACCGCCTGGCCCATATATTCAATGCCAACCCAGGCCGGCACCCCCCGCTCCTCGCAAAACAGGCTGTCGGGCCGGATAGTCACTCCGGCCACCAGACCGGTGGCCGAATAATCGACGATGTCATCCAGCAGCGACATGGGTTCCCCGTGGGGAATGACGTCGAGAATTCTATACTCGGGATTCGTCATTCAGCCACCATCAACAGCGAGGCATTGTTGCCGCCGAAAGCAAAGGAATTACTCATGGCGGTTTTCATTCTCCACGCCAGCGCGGGCAGCGCAATATTAGTTAACACCGGCAACGCTGGATCGTAGCTGCCGTCCCAGCGGTGCGGCGGCAGCCGGCCATCGGACCGCTGCAGCGCCAGCCAGCAGAATACCGCCTCGATCGCCCCGGCCGCCGCCAGGGTATGGCCTGTCAGCGATTTGGTGGAACTGCAGGCCAGTTCGCTGCCGAAAACCCGGTGCACTGCCATGGCTTCCATTTTGTCATTCTGCTCGGTGGCGGTGCCGTGAAAATTCAGGTAGTCGATCTGCTCAGGTCGCATTTCGGCCTGATGCAATGCCTGGCGCATGGCGCTCTCGGCACCCAGGCCCTCGGGATGGGGCGCCGAAATATGATGCGCATCCGAGGTTTCGCCAACCCCGGCCAGGCGCACCGGACCCGGCTCACGACTGAGGATAAAGAGTCCCGCGCCCTCGCCGATATTGATGCCATTGCGGTTGACACTGAAGGGATTGCAAATGGAGGTGGTGGTGACCGCCAGGGAGGAAAAACCTTCGATGGTCATGCGGCACAGGGTGTCGACGCCCCCGGCAATGACGGCATCGCAGACGCCGAGTCGCAGCAGACGGGCGGCGGAGGCCAGGGCCTTGGCGCCCGAAGTGCAGGCACTGGACACGGAAAAGGCCGGCCCCCGCAATCCCAGCCAGCTGGCCAGATAGCGGGATGGCGATGAAATTTCCTGCATGCCGTAGGCGTAATCCCCCGGGAAGGCGCCGTTGGCCCGGTAGTAGTTCATGGCCGTTTCGCCATCGGCGATGCCGGAAGTACTGGTGCCTATTACCACGGCAATGCGACGGCCGCCAAACCGGGCCTTCAGGGATTCGATGTCCGGCAACAGGGGTTCCAGCGCCGTGCTCAGCACCCGGTTGTTGCGGGAATTCTCCCCGGCCATGGAGACAGGGGCCAGGGGACGGTCGATGATACCCAGGGGCAAAGGCAAAGCCGTCGAATAACGGTCAGACGGTCTCAGATAAGCGCTATCGGCGGTCGCGGCAAACAGGTTGGCGGCAACCTCATCCAGTCCGGAACCCAGCGAGCAAATGATTCCCGCAGCGTTGAGATAAACCGGAGCATTGAGACAAACCGGAGAAAGTGGCATGCCGGAATTCTGTTGGCTCATGGTTCCTGACGTGACAGGGTGGTTATTTTCAGACTGAGTTCCAGTCCCGGGTAATCCAGCCGGGCAGTATAACGGTCAGAAACCGGATTTTGCGCACCGATGCCGAAGGGGGTCAAGCGAAGCCTGATCCTGCCGTCCAGTTTCAGCAGCCTGGTGGCGCCGGTTTGCGCAACCTGCCAGCTGGAGCCGGCAAAGTTCCAGCCGCTGTCGGGCAGATAGCGCAGGAAGATTCCCGCCAGCAACCAGTTTACCGGCAGGGCTACCGCCAGGTCCGGGGACTGATCGACCCGGACCTCGGTACCCTCCTGGACAATCGTTACCAGCCGGCGACCCAGGGGATCGAGAATAACCACACTTAACCTGCCGCCGTTGCTGGCACTGACTGCCGTCAGCTGCAGCGGTTGCTGGTGAAAATCGATGTCCAGTCTTTCCAGGGCTTGCCAGCAACAGGGCAGACTGCCGGAGTCCGGCAGTAGACTGGCGGGAAGAGGGAAAACATCTGCTTTGGATACAGGGCTTGTCACCGGCCCTTTTACCGGACTTGTCACCGATTCTTTTACCGGTCCATTTACCGGTTCACCCGTTCCGGTGCAGCCGGTGAGCAGTCCAAGGACAACCATCCCCAGGGCAACTTTCCCCAGTCCAGCTTTCTCAAAGGCAGCTTTCCCCACAGAATCTTTCCCCACGGCCACTTTCCAGAGGACTATCATCCAGAGAGGAGCTCTCCATAGAGAAACTCTCCATAGTGGAACTCTCCACAGAGAAAAAAGGATCAGGTCTCGGCGCATAAAGACACCAGGGCGCCGAGACGACGACCGGGTTCCCTGACGTAGGGATTTTCAGTGTCCCAGGCATAGCCCGCCAGGATCGAGCAGATCATTGCCCGGATCACCGGCGACTGGTTTTTCGAAAAAATAACCTGCTGAAAGGTGCCGTCATACCAGCTGTTGACGTAGGCCCTGAAGGTATCAACCCCCTTCTTTAACGGCCGTGCATACTCGGCTTCCCAGTCCACCGGTTCGCCGGACAACTGACGGCTGACCAGGGGCGCGGCCAGGCTGGCGGACTTCATGGCGATGGTGACTCCGGAGGAAAACACCGGGTCGAGAAATTCACCGGCATTGCCGAGCAGGGCAAAGCCGTTGCCGTGCAGGCTCTTGACATTGCTGGCATAGCCTTTTATCGACTGCACCGGGGTATCGAACCTGGCGTCGGCCAGCAACAGGGCCAGGTCCTGTGACTCGGCAACTGCCCGCCGAAGGAGAAACTCGGGGGACTTGCCGGCATCCCGTTCGAAATATTCAGCCTCGGCGACCACGCCCAGGGAACAGCGCCCGTTGTTGAAGGGAATGAGCCAGAACCAGACATCCCGATGGTGCGGATGGATCGCAATCAGTATCTTGTCGCGGTCGTACTGGCTGTCCCTGATATTGTCCTCGATGTGGGTAAAGACCGATTGCCGCACCGGAAAATCCGAGGGCAAGCCCAGGTCCAGCAGCCGCGGCAGCACCCGGCCAAACCCGGAGGCATCGAGCAGAAAACGGCAGGTCAGCGTCGACAGGTCCCCGACACCGTCCTCGATGGTCAGGGTCGATTCACCTTCGCCATTCAGCTGGACCTGGATGATTTTCTGGCCAAAACGGACATCGGCCCCCTGCCCGGCGGCACTGTCCGCCAGAATCTGGTCAAACCGGGCCCGCTGGACCTGAAAGGTGGTGGCCGGCCCCGGGGTGAACTTGTCCCGGAAATCAAAGCTGCCCTTCTGGCCATCGCGGACAAAGGCGGCACCGTTCTTATACTGAAAACCCGCCGAGGTGATTTCCCGGGTCATGCCCGCCTCCTCAACAAATTCCATGCATTGAGGCAGGAGGCTCTCACCGATGGAAAAGCGGGGAAAATGGCTCTGTTCCAGGACCACGACCTTGTGACCCCTTTTGTTTAACAACGCGGCGGCAACAGCACCGGCGGGTCCGGCGCCGATAATGGCCACTTCGGCATCATGTCTCATCACTGTCGTTTCCTTTCTGTCGCGTTGCCGGGGTGTTCAGGCTGCAGGTGTTCACTCCCGGAGGGCCCGTTGCCGGGTATACCGTGACTAAAAAATTCGCTGCCGAACAGGTAGTAGATAAGAGGGGTTATCAGCCAGGCGGCCACCAATCCGAAAAAAACCACGGAACCAAACTGACTCAACAGGGGCACCTGGCTCAGGGACAACAGGCCGAAGGCAATCAGCGAGGTCAGACATGCCAGCGACGACGCGGTCCAGGTATCGGCATCGAGCCCGGGCGTAATGAAAAAAACCGCCGTATCGACAGCGATTCCGATCACCAGCATCAGGGCGAGAATATGAAACAGGGTAATGCCACTGTCAACAGCCACCGACAGCGCCACCAGACTGGAGGATGCCACCGAGATTACCACCAGCAGGCCACGGCGGCCAAACAGCAGCAGGCAGCCAGCAAACAGGCAGAGTGCAAAGATGGCCAACAGCGAGCTGACGTGCTGTCGGTAGTGCTTGAGGATATCCGTCAGGCTGGCCACCTGATCGATGGCAGCGACATCCTGGAGCTTCCAGTCAGTTTGAAGAATCTGTTCGGCCAGGCCTCCACCGCCAATGAAAACCACCGCGCTATTGTTGCGCAACAGGCCCAGCGTTGGGGAGACCGTCGCCAGAAATTCCGGCACCTCTTCCGTCACCAGGTGCGGGTTATAGGGCAATTGCCCGTCAAGCCAGTCGCAGTCGCTGTTCAATGCCTGGCAGAGGATGGCGGCGGCACCCCCGGGACCCAGTATTTTGTCGCCGATCAGTCGGTAATCGGCCCGCTGCTGTCGCTGTGAAGGAACCGCATCTGCTGGGGACAGCAGCACCGGATCTGTGCCGACGGCAAACCTGGCGCTGACCGCCCGTTCAAGCTGTTCCGCCCGTTGCAGCACCTGCTCCGGGGAGTCCCCCTCCAGCAGGAAGTAGCGGTGGAAGCCGATATTGCCCAGCAGCTGCTGGACCTTTTTCTCGGCCGCCAGCAACTGGCTTCCGGAGGTATTGAGCAGCCGGATATCGTCGGACACTCCCTGCCGGTAAAGCTGGAAAACCGCCGCCAGAACCAGGATCAGGCCGACCACCAGCCAGGGCAATCCCGCCGAAGCCGCCCGGCGATAGAATGGCTGGACAAGGCTGACAAAGGCCCGCCCCATGCCGACCACATCCGGACGCCCAGGCCTGAACAGGGGACCGGCGAGCAGCACGCCGATACAGGCTGCGGCCAGGCCGGACGCCACAAATACGGCGAACTGGCGAAGACCCGGAAAGGGTGAGAACAACTGGATCAGGTAGGCGGCCATGCTGGACAGACAACTCACCAGCAGCCCCTTGAAGATGAGCTGGCGGGCTTTGCCGGGGTTTCCGGAAGCCCGACATTTCACCAGAAAATGAAAACAGTAATCCGCCGCCAGTCCCAGCAGGGTCGAGCCAAAGGCCAGGGTGACCAGGTGTATCCGGTCAAAAGCCAGCCAGGTGATGCTGAGGGCCACCAGCGTGCTGCTCGCCAGAATGCCGAGAATAAAGAAAAAAGCGGTGGTGGAGCGAAACACGGCGATGACCAGCGCCACCACGGCCAGCAGGGAACCGGCGCCGACCGTGGAAATTTCCGAGCGGGCCAGGACTGATCCCTGGGTGGCATGGAATATCAGCCCGGAGGTCAGCAATTCGAAGGGGGTGTCGGCATGCTGCTGGCGGAATGCCGACAGAGTCGTCTGCAGGCGCTGCTGCAGTTCCAGGGCAAAAGGACTTTGCAGCAATTCGCCCCTGAGCAGATACCAGTTGTCCGGGCCATCCTTGATGGATGGTATTGCCGTGGCCATGAACTGCCGATTGACGCCCGGGAGAGATTGAATCCAGCCACCGCCCAAATTGAAGGGGTCGTCCTCGAAGCGATAGGGAGCGTAGGCACGAACCGGGCTGTACAACTGCCGTAACTGTTGCTCGGCGATCTGTTGCGGGCCGAGATCCTGCAATTTTTGCCGCCATTCGGCGGATAACAGCTGGTGGCGAAAGGGAAAGTAATAGGCCCTGACCGCCTGTTCAAGCCCGCTGTCCCCGGTGGCCAGGGATACCTGGTCCAGCTTTTGCAAATTTGCTTCCAGGGCCTCGGCAAGTTTCAGGCCGGCCTCGCTGTCGGCACCCTTGAGCAGAATCAGGAATTTCCGCTCCGACAGCCGGGTGATTTGCTCCCCGAGCCGTCGATCCTGCACGGGGACCAGCTGTTCCGGCATCAGCCCCAGAATATTGCTTTCAACACTGTCACCTGCCGCCAGTTTTCCGACTGCATAGACGGCGCACAGGCACAGTAGCAGGAGCCAGACAATGGCCGGCACGAGTGAACCGCGCCCCTCGGCATGCAGCAGCGTCACTGGCAACAACTCAGGCGTCAGTCATCGAGAAATGTCTTCTCAACAGTGGTGAAACGTATTCGGGTGTTATCGCCACTGGCATCGGCTATGGTCACCGACTGGACAACTTCCCGGCCGCTGATATCAATGGCGTCGATTTGCGCCGCGACCAGGGCATTTCTGGGCACCAGATGCAGTTGCCAGTCGTCAACGCTGCCGGTGGCCTTAATCTCGAAGAGCGAGGTCAACGTCTGCACATCACCGGAAAACAGCGCCAGCAGGGTTTCCCCCAGTTGTGGCTGGCTCAGGGCCGGCTTGTCGGAGCCGGCGTCATCCATGTAGATACCGTCCCGGTTGATGGTCAACCGGGACTGAACGGGCTCCAGGGTAGTCCAGACCATGCCGGTCTGGCGCTGGTAAAGGAATTCGCCTTTGGAGATCAGCGGCAATGGCAGCACCGAAATTTTGTATTCCTGGGTAAAGGTGCCGGCCATGCTGTCCAGTTTTTCGGCTCTTGCGGACAGTGTCGACAGCAGGTCTTCCGCCGCCATGGACCTGACAAATAAAAACGGCAGCAACAGCAAGAGAAGAAAAAGCCGGCCGATTGCCGGCCCTGTCCGTCCGTTTCCGGGGGCGCTGTTATCACTACTGCCGGTTATCATGTCTCGATGCCCAGTTTCCGGTACAGGATATCTGGAGAGGCCAGCAACATTTCGCCGCTGGTGGCATCCACCGCCACCTGGACACTGTAGCCCCGGGTTAACCGCTGACCGGAATCGACATCCGAAATTTCGTACTTGATCTTGAGTCGATGCTCCCATTCAGCCAGTTGGGCCAGCACCCGCACCCGTTGCTGGAAGCGGGCCGGTCGGGCATAGCGCAAGCGGATATCGATAACCGGCCAGAAATAGCCGGACGCCTCCATCTGCCGATAGTTGTAGTCAATTTTGTCCAGCAACTGACAGCGTGCGATTTCAAAGTATTTGACATAGTGCCCGTGCCAGGCGATCTGGGCCGCATCGACGTCGTGAAAGGGAATTTCAATTTCTGTTGCCGCGCTGATATCCGGTGTAAGTGTCATTATCTGGTTCCGGTTGAATGCATCACTGGCACCTGCGCCAGAAGTCATAAAAATTGAACCACTGCAGCGGTTGCCGGCAGACATAGTATTCCAGCCTGCGGGCAAATTTCTCCGTGCACTGACCGATGAAGTGTTGGCGTTCGGCCCGGGGCACCTTGCCACCGTCTGCCAGCTTCTCAAAGTAGATGTGATATTTGCCCTGTTCCCGGATACACACCAGCAGCAACACCGGCGCCGACAGGACACTGGCCAGCACCCAGGGCCCCACGGGAAAATCCGCGGTTTCCCCGAGAAAATCACAGGCAATGGTTGCCGACGGATTGTCCACGGGCACCCGGTCGGCGGCGATGGCGATAAATTCACCGTTTTCAATTTTTTCACTGAACTGCATGGCCAGGCCGACATTGATTTCTGTCACCTGCAGCAGTTTTACCGAACTCTCGCCCATGTAACGACCCAGCAGCCGATTGAATTTTTCGGCGTGTCGGGTGTGATGCAATACGGTCAGCTTGACCCGGGCATGACTGTGAGACAGGGCGTGGCAAATTTCAAAGTTGCCCAGGTGGGAAATGGCAATGATGCCGCCCTGACCGCTGGCGAGCAGTTCATCGACCAGTTGCGGATTGTGCACCTCCACCTGGTCGCGAGTGATTTTTCCCATCCAGACGGCGAACTTGTCAATTAGGGCCAGGGCAAACTGCCAGAAATGGCCAAAACTGCGCCGCAGATTGACCGGAGGCTGGCTGGCAACCCGGTTGCTGACCCGCTGCAGGTATTCCCGGGATGCCCGGCGGGCATCGCCGCGGACGACAAAATAAAAACAGATGACTGGAAACAGAAACAGCCTGAACAGCCATGTCCCTCCCAGCCTGTAGGCCAGAAGCAGGGTGGCCATACCCAGGCTGGTGCCCCTCTCGGCAATCTGCGCCCAGTGTCGTGATGAAGTCACCGCGGGCAGCTCAGGGGGCCCGCCAGCGGCGCCTGAGCAGGACCGGCAGTCGCAACAGCATGCCGAAAAAGAGCCGTGCATGCATCCAGGATATCAACGAGTTGTCATGGACCAGGCGAAAGTGGGAAACACCCTGCTGGTGATAGATAACGCGGGTCTCCAGTTGCTCCAGAGGCTGTCCGGTCCAGTACCAGCGAACGATGAATTCCCCGTCAAAATCCATGCGGTCGCCCATTTTTTGCCGATCCAGCAAGCGGCAGCTGGCATCCACGGGATAAATTCGATAGCCGCACATGGAATCCCTGATGCTTTTTGACAGAGTGTTGATCCAGACCCAGACATGGGTGGCATAGCGCCCGTAATAACGATGTTTGGGAATGGACTCGTCGTAGCGGGGGAAACCTGCTATCAGGGCATCCGGGGCCCTTTCCATGGCCGCGATAAATCGCGGCAGGTCGTCGAGGTCGTGCTGGCCGTCGGCGTCAATCTGCAGGGCGTGGCTGAAGCCCGCCTGGCGTGCGGCGCGCAACCCGGTTTTTATGGCGGCACCCTTGCCCTGGTTGCGTTCGTGAACCTGCAGTGTGACTGACGGAAAATCGTCCCGCAGTTGCTGCATCAACTGATGGCAGGGAGCATCGCTGCCGTCATCAACCAGGATCACCGGCAGTTGCAAATGGCAAAACCGCTCCACCAGCCAGGACAGTTTTTCCGGGTGGTTGTAGACCGGAACAATGACGCAGACGGCCTGTTTACTGTCGGACATATCAGTCCGCCCCCGCGAAAACGACGCGGCCGCTGGAATGGGATACGTCACCGCTGGCATAGCTGAAGGTCAGTTTGCCGGTGTTTCTGTCCAGCTTAAGGTGCAGGGCAATCCGCTCCCCGGGCTGTATGACCCGCTGAAATTTCAGGGCCTCCAGCCGACGGAATTCCCCCGTGTTCCCCAGCCATTGCCGACTGTAGTGAATGGCCCAGCCAACCTGGACAACCCCGGGCAGAATCGGTTTGCCGGGAAAGTGCCCCTCCAGGTACAGCAGATCCTGAGGCACGACAAAACGGACCAGCGCCTCGTCGGGCAAATCACCCGGTTCCCCCGGCGTTACCGTCTCCAGGATTTGCGGATAACGGGGACGGTTGTCGTCATCGAAAAGGGGCGCCAGCTCGCTCGCCGTGGTCTTGCCCTGGGGGTTGACCGGCATGGTGGACACGAAGCGCCAGTATCTCGGCAACGCCACCGGTTCGACGCTGTCCTTCAGGCCGGCAAGCAGTTCTTTGCCGATCGCACGACGGCCCCGGTCCACGAGGGCGGCAATGCCCTGGTCGGTGAGCCGAACCACGGCGCCAATCCTGGATTTACGCTGTTGAAGCAGCAGTATCGCGACCTTCTCCACCCAGGGATGGGCCCCCAGCGCCGATTCGATCGCGGTAAGGGATACGCGCTTGCCCGCCACTTTTACGATCCTGTCGGCCCGACCGGTGAGCCTGAACCTGCCGCCGGCATCGATTTCGCAGAGATCCTCGGTGACCAGCCACCGGTCCCTGTCGACAGCAGGTGAATTGACCGCCAATTTGCCCTGCACCGATTTGACTGTCACTCCCGGCAGCGGTTGCCATGGCCCGGCGTGCACCGGGTCCCTGAAGGCGACGGCACCGGTTTCGGTGCTGCCGTAGATTTCCGTGATCACCGCAGACATGCGTTGGGAACAGCTCTCGGCGGCGGCCGGGGACAGGGGGGCACCGGCAGAGAACACCCGCTGTATCGACCGCTGCACTGCCGGCCAGTCCAGGGTTTCCGGCAAATGGTCCAGATGGGCGGGGCTGGAGATCAGCGTCGACCTGAACTGACGCAGGGCCAGCAACTGCTCCAGATAAATCAGACCCTGATTCAGAAACGGTCGCCCCGACACCAGCGGCCACAGCAACCGAAACGGCAAGCCGTACATGTGGTGATGGGAAACCGTGCCCAGGGTCAGGGTGCCCGCCGCCTCCCGGCCCCACTGCGTCTCCAACAGGACCATTTCCCCGTTCAACTGCTCAAAACTCTTGTGGATGGCCGTTGGCGCGCCGGTGGAGCCGGAGGTAAACATGATCAGGGCTGTTTGTCTGACATCCGTTTGCGGCATTTCGGTAATCATTGCCGGAGTCTCGGCGCCTGTCTGGTCAATCGCAGCCGACCGATGACCGAACTCGCCGACAAAACAATCAGTCTCCGCGGTGATCGCATCCAGTGTCGCATCCAGCGTATTCGCCGGGATAACCGGAATCCGGTTTAGCCGCCAGAGGCCGAAGACAATGCTGATGAATTCAATTGAATTGCTGTGATGCACCGCTATTTTTGGGCCGGGCAGCAGTCGCAGGCGGGCGCACCAGAAATCCACCCGGGCACAGAGCCCGGACCAGGTGATCGGCGAGCCATCGAGGTCACGGGCGACGATATGCCCGGGAGCAAATTCGCCGGGCATCGACAGGGGCAGAGACCTAGTCATGGCCGGCTGCCATGACCCGCAACCGGACCAGGTACTCGACCAGCAACAGCATCCCGATCAACAGATAGGAGATCAGGCCGTTGTACAGCAGCCACCAGTGTTCCGAGAGCAGAATGCTGGCGGCGGACATGGCGCCATTCAGAACAAAAAAGAGGCACCAGACCATCGTCACCCTGCGGGTATAGGCGATGGCCCTGTCGGGGAGATCCGGATTCTGGCGGCGGGCAATGGTCTCGATGACCGTGGGCGGCCGCACCAGGCTGATGGCAAAAAAACTGAAAAACACCAGGTTGACCAACAGGGGATACAGGTAGAGTCCGGTTCTGGTGCCGGTGACAAAGGTGAACAGAACCACCAGAACCGCTGCCGCAATCCAGTAGGGAGCCACGGCTTTCTCCCCTCGCCAGGCGCTGAAACGCAGGCCGGCGAAAATCAGCAGGAATCCGGCCAGGGCGCGGGGCTGGAACGTTTGCAGCCCCAGGTAAACCAGAAACGGGTAGAGGAGAAACAAAAAACCGGTGCCGGCCCTGAGGAGGGAATCCCTACTCATTCCCCAGCAGTTCGCAGACAGCGTTGACGACATCGCCCACCGTTCTGACCGATTTGAAATCCTCAGGAGAAATTTTCTTGCCGATATAGCCCTTCAATTCCACCACCAGGTCTACCGCATCGATGCTGTCGATATCGAGATCCTCATAGAGCCTCGAGTCCTCCGATATCGACTCGGGATCAACCTCAAAAAGATCTGCCAGTACGGTTTTAATTTTCTGGTAAACAGCCTCTCTGGATCGCATCGTTTCCGCTCCTTTATTGACGCTGGCTCTGAACCAGCAGAGCCAGGTTTCTGACGCTGGCGAAGTGCTGCCTGGTCTCCTCGGCCTCGGCGTTCAGTTTTATGGCATAGCGCTTTTGCAGAGCGACACCGAGTTCCAGCGCATCGATCGAGTCGAGACCCAGCCCCTCGTTGAAAAGCGGTTCTGTACTGTCAATGTCGTCCGGGGTAATGTCTTCGAGTTCGAGAGTATCGATGATCAGTTGCTTCAACTCGAGCTCAAGGGCTTCCATATTCATTCCTGTTTAATTCCTCTGCAATGAATTCTTCCATATGACGGGTCAATTGCCGCGCCGCCACCGTTGCGCTCAAGGCCTTGAACCGGCTTACATCGATATCGTCCAGCACCCTGAAGGAGAGATGGAATTTTCGAGGCGGGATATGATACCACTTATGTTGTTTACTCAGCGTTGGCGGGTCGCACCTGATAATCACCGGGGTTGGCTGCACGCCGGTGCGGACGACGATATTGGCGGCACCGCGCTGGAACACCAGGTCGGCACCCGGCCGGGTCCGGGTACCTTCCGGAAACAGTACCAGGGCACTGCCCGCAGCCAGGGACTGGCGCGCGCTATCCAGCAATCTGGCGCCACTGTCGTTGGTGATATAGCCGGTAAGCCTGACAAACCCCCGCATGGCCGGATTGGCCAGCAGACGACTTTTGACAATGCAGTCGGCATTGGGGATAAAGGCCACCAGGAACACCACGTCCAGCAGGGTCGGGTGATTGGCGAGTACCAGGATTCCCGGTCGCTGCAGCTTCTCCGCCCCACTCACCTCCCAGGTCATGACATGCAGCCCGCGCATGATCTGGATGAATATCCGGAACGTCCGGTGTACCAGCCAGCGGGCCCGTACCTGTCGCCTGTGGACCCCGCCCGGCAGCAGGTACAGCACTGGCAGGGCAACAACGGGCACGACCACCCCGCCGAAACCGAACAGTGAAAAGGCGAAGGCTGTGGCTACCAGTCGCCAGTAGTAATTCAGGTTCCGCACGGTTAATCGTTGATCCTGGCAAGGGTCCAGACCAGGCCATTGTGGTCAAGGGCAAGCTCTGTACTGTCCGAGGCAAGAAAATCCATCAGGCAGGTCGGCAGCTGGTCGGCCCGGGACCGGTCACAGTCTCGATCTGTCTGTTCCAGACTGAGCCGGATCCCTTCACTCCTGGCCACCACAAAACAGACAGAGTAAGGCATTGGCGGCAGGCTATCGGGGCTTTGATAGATTTCGGGCAGGGGCACATCACAGAGGACGCAGAGGACCCGTTCGGCGCCACCCTGCAGGATGCCCGCCGCCTCCAGCAGAACCGGGACCAGGCCCTGTTGACCGGCAGCGATGGTGCTGATATTGGCGTTCAGGCCAATCTGGATGGACAGCACGCCGCAAATGGCATTGTGTACAGCCAGACTGAAATGCATCGGCGAGACCGGCTCCCCCGCCACCAGTTCATCCAGAATTTTCAGGGTTCGCTCGATATCCCCGTGCTGGGAGCAATAGACTATCGGCAAGTTGCCCTCTTTTGGCATCAACCGCAGCACCTGGCTGGCGCAGGCGCGGCCGAGCAGATTCAGGCGCCGGCGCAGCATCGGCGGAATGACGGCGACATCGGGCGCTTCGGAAACGGTCAACGCCTCCGGCAATTCGCTGTGATTATCCTCAACTGCCGCCTGCCAACCGGACCACTCGGAAATTGCCAGTGCAATGGCCATGAAACCTGTACCTGTATCTATACCCGTATCAATGACTGATCCCGGCCTGACTCTTGCCACTCCTGGCGCCAGGCTGATCAAACGCCGCGAAATATTACCAGCTCACAGGACGCAATACTTCATTCAAAAGTGTGGCTGATCCAGGGGGTGTTGACACTGATGGGGTCACCGTTGCCCCAGGCCATTAACGCCCGGCGAGTTAGAAGCAGCACAGTGTGGTGACTTTACATAAGCGAGAAGCAACGCTGAATGGTAATTTTTCAGACACAAGAACAGCATTCCAATTGGGGTGATCAGGCCCTAGAATCGTCAACCGAGGACTGGTGGTATCAACCGGTGCCGTTTATGCCTGAGTCTGTCAGTTCAGGCAAATCTGTTATCTATAGGGAGATAAAATGAAGAACATTCTGGTTGTGTTGGTGGTAACACTGGTTTTCAGCCTGGGAGCACAGGCAAGGGACACCAAGCATTTATTTTCAATTCAGGACGCACTGGATTCTGCAGACTTCAGGGAGCGTCTCAATCCCGATATCAAACTCTTCTTTGGCGACCAGCCCCATGGCACCAGCAGCAAGAACTTCGGCGAATTTGTCACCAACCGGAAGACCAATGGCGTCGGCAAATCCGATCGAGCGGCCTGCGAGTGGGTTCTGCTGTCGGCACTACTGGTATTACAGGAGCGGGCTGTCACCGAAGGCGGCAACGCTGTGGTCAATATTCGCAGCTTCTACAAGAAAAACGAGATGAGCAGCACCACCGAATTCGAATGCCACGCGGGAGCCATAGTGACCGGTGTCGCCCTCAAGGGTACCGTGGTCAAGATCGACTGAGCGCGGTGACCCGGGATTGCAGGCAACCGGTTACCCGGGTATTGCTGCTGGAGAATGCCGAAGCGGTACCGGCGTCCATTGTCAATGGGGGACTGAGGGCCCTGAGTCCGTCGAACAGGGCGCGTTATCTGTCGATAAAAAGCCCGGCAAGACGACGGCAACTGGTTCTGGCGAGAGTTTTATTGTCAGAAGCCGTGAATCGGCAACTGGGTATTCGAATATCAGTTGAACGATTGGCTTCCGGACAGCCCTGGATTCCGGGCCACCCTCTTTTCTGCAGTATCAGCCACAGCGGCAACCACATCGCCGTCGCTTTCAGCACCGAGGGTCCGGTTGGCGTCGATGTCGAACAGCACCGGCAACGGAATTTTCAGCGACTGGTGGCCAACTGCTTTCATCCGGATGAAATGCAAAGCTTCAACAGACTGCGGCATGACCAGCAATTGCCCTGGTTTTATCGACACTGGACGGCAAAGGAAGCCCTGGCGAAAACTACCGGCGAGGGTCTCGGCCTTGCCGGTCTCGGTAAGGATATCCGGCCTTCACTCGCTGGCCTGGCCCTGAGTTATCGGTGGGATTCAGCGTATTCCCTGACCTGTATACACCCGGGTCGGTATCCCGCCAGTCTTGTCCGGGTAAATTTTGCCGATGGCCCCGCCACGCCGGCGTTTGCCGATCTCTACTGGGCCAATTGGCACCAGGGTGCCTTGAATGGCACTTCAGCCACCTCACCTGTCGGGCAGGCCAGCTGATCAGCGCCGGTCCAAATAACTCGCTTCCGAGGCTACCGCCAACCAATGCCTGTCTGATAGCCTTTGGATTTTCCTGCATGCTTGTGCCGATTTGACACGACAAGAATAGAAGATCAGAGGTTTCACCCTTGACAGCAACTGTGTTTCACAAAGGATATCAAATGCTTTTGCACCTGAGACATCTTTTACTGCTGGTTTCAACATGGATTTTTGCCGGCGTCTTTGGCGTCCAGGCAAACACCACCAGTTCGGACATGCTGCTGTGGTACAGGCAGCCGGCGGACAGCTGGAATGAAGCATTGCCCGTCGGCAATGGCCGTCTGGGTGCCATGGTATTCGGCGGCATTGACCATGAACGGCTGCAACTGAATGAGGAAACAGTCTGGGCCGGTAAACCGGGCAACAACAACGTTCCCGAACTGAAACAACACCTGCCAAGGCTTCGCGAACTGATTTTCGCGGGGCAGTATCAAGAAGCCCAGGAACTGGCCAACGACATTGTGCCCCGGTATGCCAGGCCTGATAACAATTACGGCATGCCCTATCAGACTCTGGGGGATCTGATCCTCGACTTCGAGCACTCGAATAATGCGACCAACTATCGTCGTTCCCTGGATATCAGTAAGGCCATTGCCGTCACCCGGTACGACCACAACGACACCACTTACACCCGTGAAGTATTCAGTGCCTTCGGTGGTGATGTCATCGTTATCAGGCTTGAGGCTTCAAAACCAGACAGCATCAGCCTGTCCCTCTCCTTCCGCACCGATCACACTCAGAGCAAAATCTCGACTCAGGGAGACAGCGTCCACCTCCAGGGCACTACCAGCAGTCATGAAAATAAAAAAGGCAGGGTGAAATTTCATAGTATCGCCCACCCGGTGGTGGAAGATGGCACTGTTACCGCCGACGCCGATACACTGCATATCTCCGGAGCCACCAGAGTCACCATCTACCTGTCTGCCGCGACCAACTTCAAATCCTACATGGACCTGTCCGGAGTTGCCGCCAAAAAAGCGGAAGGACATTTGCAAGGGGCTCTCGCACAGGGCTATGCCGCTCTCCGCAAGCATCATATTGCCCAATATCAGCGGTTCTTCAATCGTGTCACCCTGGACCTGGGAGCAACGGAACAGGTGAATAAACCCACCGATGAAAGGTTGCGGGATTTCAGCATGGTGGATGATCCCCAACTGGTGGCTCTGTACTTCCAGTTCGGTCGCTATTTGCTCATTTCTTCATCCCAGCCCGGTGGTCAACCGGCCACCCTCCAGGGTATCTGGAACCACCAGCTCCAGCCGCCATGGGGCAGCAAATACACACTGAACATCAACGCCGAAATGAACTACTGGCCAGCCGAGGCCACCAACCTCAGCGAACTCCAGGAGCCTCTCTTCAGCATGATCAGGGACCTGTCCGAAACGGGCCAATCCACCGCGAAGCAGATGTACGGGGCGAACGGCTGGGTGACCCACCACAATACCGACCTCTGGCGAATTACCGGGCCGGTGGATGGCGCCTATTACGGCCTGTGGATTGTCGGCGGTGCCTGGTTGTCTCAACACCTGTGGCAGCACTATCTGTATTCGGGTGACAAACAGTTTCTCGAACAGATTTATCCTGTCCTTAAGGGCGCAACCCGGTTCTATCTGGATGTTCTGCAACCACATCCCGACTATCCCTATCTGGTTCTGGTGCCATCGATGTCCCCCGAAAACGAACACCCCTACGGCGGCACCATTGCGGCGGGACCCACCATGGACAGTGAACTGCTCTTTGATCTGTTCAGTAATACGATTGCGACAGCTGCCCTGCTGGAAAAAGACCCGGCATTCGCTGAGCAGGCAAAGGCAGCGCTTGAAAAACTGCCACCCCTGCAAATCGGGCGCTGGGGCCAATTGCAGGAATGGCTCGACGACTGGGACCGTCAGGATGACCATCACCGCCATATATCACACCTGTATGGCCTCTATCCCAGCAACCAGATTTCTCCTCTGAGTCAACCCGACCTGGCGAATGCAGCCCGCACCTCATTGATCGCTCGTGGCGACAAGTCCACGGGCTGGTCGATGGGGTGGAAAGTCAATTGGTGGGCGAGGCTGCTGGACGGCGACCGGGCCTACAAACTGATTGCGGACCAACTGACACCGGTGGGAGATGATGCCGGAATCGAGAAAGGCGGCACCTACCTCAATCTGCTCGATGCGCACCCGCCCTTCCAGATCGACGGAAATTTCGGCTGCACCGCTGGTATCGCCGAAATGTTGCTGCAGAGCCATGACGGCGAACTGTTTTTATTGCCGGCACTGCCCTCCCGCTGGAAAACCGGTGCCGTAGAAGGATTGCAAGCCCGAGGCGGATTTTCGGTTGACCGTTTACGCTGGGACAAGGGCAGGCTGAGCGAGGTGATCATTACCTCCAGACTCGGCGGCAACCTGCGAATTCGATCCGGGGTACTGCTGGTATTGGCGGACGGTACCGCACTGGCTCCTGCGTCCGGAGTGAACCCCAATCCCTTGTTAAAGAAGGCACAGATCAAGCCGCCCAAGGTCGCCGCTGATTTTGTCCCCGAAATGACATGGGAATCCCGTAACTACTGGCTATACGACCTGCCCACCGAGAAAGGGATGCAGTACCATCTGACCGGTACAACGGAAAATGGCTTGTAAACACCGGCCAACCCAGACGGCTCAAGGTCATCCGGTGCCTGAACTACCATTTCTCTCTCTGGTCGAATCGTCTGTTCCTGCGGCAGATGCGATTGGTTATCGACCTGGCTGAACAGCGAAGACTGTCCAGAAGCTGTGCTGTGCATGTCCGGTTCGCGCGCGCCAGCTATGTTGGTTATGTTCTCATGGACGGTTATTGCCGTCACCGGATCACTCTATCCTCCCCCATCAGACCGGATTTTCGGAGCCTTGTGAACCCTGAGGTCAATCTGTAAACTCCGCCGGTTACTACTAAATAAAATTCGATATTTTCAGGAAATCCCACATGAAAGTTTACTCAGATAAAGAAGTTTGGTTTGTTATCGGTTCGCAGCATCTCTACGGCCCGGAGACTCTCAAGAAGGTCGACAATCAAAGCAGGGAAATTGCTGCCTTTCTGGATAAATCGGCCGATATCCCCGCACCGGTAGTGTATAAATCCGTTGTCAAAACCAGTCGGGAAATTACCGATGTGGTTCATGAAGCCAACAGTTCACAGAAGTGCATAGGGCTGATCCTCTGGATGCATACTTTTTCTCCCGCCCGGATGTGGATTCAGGGCCTGAATCAGCTTAACAAGCCCTTCGCTCACCTTCATACCCAGCACAACCGGGATTTACCCTGGTCTGAAATTGATATGGATTTCATGAACCTGAACCAGGCAGCCCACGGCTGTCGGGAATTCGGATTTATGGGCAGCCGGCTGCGCAAGGAAAGAAAGGTAGTGGTGGGCTTCTGGCAGGACCCCGATGTCACCGGCAAACTGGGTGCCTGGGTCCGTGCCGCAGCGGCATGGGACGATTGGCAGGGACTCAAGGTCGCCCGCATCGGCGACAACATGCGGGAAGTGGCCGTCACTGAAGGGGACAAGGTCGGGGCCCAGTTGAAGCTCGGCTTCGCTGTCAATGGCTACGGAATCGGCGACGTGGTCGAGTATTGCAAAAATGTGACGGAGAGCGAAATCAGTGCACTCCTGGCTGTTTATGCCGACGAGTACAATGTTGCGTCGGATATCAAGGGCAATACCGGAAAAGAAACCTCAATGTATGAAGCAGCCAGGATCGAGCTGGGGCTTCGGGGGTTTCTGACGGACCTCGGCGCCTATGCCTTCACCGATACCTTTGAAAATCTCCATGGCTTTCACCAGTTACCGGGCATTGCTGTTCAGCGGCTTATGGCCGAAGGCTACGGTTTCGGTGGCGAGGGCGACTGGAAAACCGCCGCCCTGGTCAGGGCCATGAAAGTCATGGCCAAAGGAATGGAGATGGGCACTTCCTTCATGGAGGACTACACCTATCACCTGGAAGAAGGAAACATGAAAATTCTGGGCGCCCACATGCTGGAGGTTTGTCCCAGTATTGCCGCGGAAAAACCCAGCCTTGAAGTTCATCACCTTGGTATCGGGGGGAAAAACGACCCTGCTCGCCTGGTATTTACCGCACCACCCGGACCGGGTATCTGCTCCTGCGTCGTCGACCTCGGCAACCGCTTCCGGTTTATCACCAATGAAATCGAAGTGGTGGAACCCGATCAGCCACTGCCCAAATTGCCTGTGGGTCGGGCCGTTTGGGTCGCCAAGCCGGACCTGAAAACCTCTGCCAATGCCTGGATCTCGGCCGGTGGTTCTCACCACACCTGTTTATCCCAGTCGGTAACCAGAGAAATGATGGAGGACTTTGCGCTGATAGCCGGGGTCGAGTCGGTATTTATCGGTGACGGCACTGAAATGTATGATTTCAAAAAGGAACTTCGCTGGAATGACGTTTATTATCACCTGAATAACGGCTTCAAATCATGACCTGAGTCGATGGAGGCAGGTGCGGCTATCCCTGACCAAACAACCATCAAGAACTGAGATATGCAACCTCTAGACTGGATCGTAATCTGCCTCTATTTTGGCATTATCGGGTTTATTGCCTGGTGGTACGGGCGCAATCAGAAGGATACCGACGACTTCTTCCTGGCCGGACGAAACGCCGGCTGGGTCGTCATCGGCGCGTCCATTTTCACTTCCAACATCGGTTCTGAGCATATTGTCGGCCTTGCAGGCCAGGGCGCGTTTACCGGCATGGCCATGGCCCACTGGGAACTCCACGCGTGGGTGCTGATCATGCTTGCCGGCCTGTTTGTACCCTTCTATTACAAATCCGGCGTGCAGACGATCCCGGAGTTCCTTGAAAAGCGGTTTAGCGCACGAACTCGCACTCTGCTCTCGGTGGTTTCACTGGTCGCCTATATCTTTACCAAGGTCAGCGTCACGGTCTATGCCGGAGCCATCGTTTTCCAGGCTCTCCTGCCGGAAATCAACTTAACGATCGGCAATTTCAATCTGGATGCCTTCTGGATCGGCGCCTTCTCCACGGTCATCATCACCGGCGTCTATACCGTCTTTGGCGGCATGCGCGCCATCATGGCCACGGCGGCACCACAGGCTGTCATCATCCTGTTCGGCTCCTTCGTGATCACCGCCATCGGTCTGAGCAAACTGGGTGGTTGGAGCGAACTGGTTAGCATGGCCAGGGAAAATGCCGATGCCTTTGCCCTCTGGCGCCCCCTCTCGGACCCGCAGTTCCCCTGGCTGGGCGTTCTGATTGCCTCGCCGATTATTGGCATCTGGTATTGGTGTACGGACCAGTACATCGTTCAGCGAGCCCTGTCGGCAAAGGACCTCGCCACCGCCCGGCGCGGTGCGCTGTTCGGCGGCTTGCTGAAGGTGTGGCCGGTGTTGATCTTTCTCATTCCCGGCATGATTGGCTGGGCCCTGCACCAGAAGGGAATCATCACCATTCCGCCGAAGATCGTCGACGGCGCGGAGGTGATAGATGGTGACCGGGTGTTCCCCACACTGGTGACTGCGCTTTTGCCCCAGGGCATTCGCGGACTGATCGTTGCCTGCCTGCTGTCGGCCCTGATGAGTTCACTGGCCTCGCTGTTTAATTCCAGCGCAGCCCTGTTCACGGTGGATATCTACGAGAAACTTCGCCCGGGCAAGACCGAGAAAGAACTGTTGCTGGTGGGCCGCATTGCCACGGTGGTTGTGGTTGGGGCGGGCATGATCTGGATTCCCGTGATGGCCATGATCGCCGGTGGCGGTCTTTACCAATACCTCCAGAGTGTCCAGGGCTATCTGGCGCCGCCCATCACAGCGGTCTTCCTGTTGGGCCTGTTCTGGAAACGGACAAACTCGGCCGGTGCCACCTGGGCACTTGGGGTCGGGTTCATAGCCGGCCTCTTCAAGCTGACCGTCCAGGCATTATTCGGCGAAGGAAAGATTGAGAACCCTGCTTTCCTGGCGGCTGTCGGAGATTTCAATTTCCTCTATGCGACGGGAATTCTGATGCTGCTGAGCGTCATCGTCATGATCGTGGTTTCACTGATGACTCCCGCACCCGCCGAAGAAAAGACTCGAGGCCTGACCTATGGCTCAATCCATCACCTGGCAGCGGACGAAATCCACGACAGTTGGAATCTTGGCAACAAAATTCTGGTCGGACTCATTCTCCTCTGCGTAGGTGGCATGTATCTCTACTTCAGCTTCTGGCTGAACTGAGATAGCCCGGCTCAGTCCCGTGCACTACGCGGCTCCGACAGTCCGGAGCCTAATAGTCAGGGTGCTGGGACAAAGACGTTGTCCCCGTTCCTATTGCCGCCTGGCAAGATCGGGAAAGTCTTTCCGGAATTTTAGCCAGGCTGTTTCGGCCGGATTTACGGGTGTGTCACTGCCCTGGATGACAGCCAGGAAATGGCTGTTGAACGGCATCGGTTTCAGATCGCCCGTAGCCAATGCTCTAAGGTACAGACCCGCGCTCTGGATCATGTGTTTTTCCAACATCGTGTAGCTGCTATCCAGTGGCACAGCAAATCCACCCCGGGTCAGGTAGTTCAGGTGCTCCTCGGGAAAGATGTTTTTGACCCGGGCGACCAGTTCGATCACTGTCTCAACGGCATCGGCATCCTGCAGGATGCCCGTATGCGTGGCCTGAAAACCATATTGCCCGGCGATCTTGCCCTTCGCTGTCATCGCTAACTGGCTGTATACCGGGACGATGCCATCACTGTCCCCACGACCACCTTTGTTGCGATAGGAATAGATCAGATACTGTTTAACCGATGCCGGCAACGGTTTGCGGAACAGCTGTTGGATAAAAGTTGCCGTTGGTGACAGATCGCGCCAGGCGGGTAACACCAGCGGGGCATGCTCGACAGCCGACCGGGCGGATACCAGGCCTCCAAACGGGCTGGCTATGGAGACGAACAGCCTGACCGAGTTTTCCTTTCCGTTGCCCAGATACCTGTTCAATGCCTCACGCACCACCAGCCCGCCCATGCTGTGAGCGACGATCGCCATATCAAAAGTGCCTTTCTGAACCACGTTGCCAGACAGAAAGATCTCATAAAACATCTCTGCCAGTTGATTGAGGTCCATGCCGGAGGGGTAATAAAAAAACCAGGGCTTGTATCGTCGCCGGTCCAGCCCGTCGATGATCTGACGAAACTCGTTGGGTATGCCGCCAATACCATGGACGAAGATAACCGGAACCTTGTAAAACGTATCTTCTTCCAGGGCATAAAACATCATCGGCGCATTTTCGAGAAAAGCGGCCGGGTCATACATCCCCAGGGTCGCCATCTGTTTTGAGAAAATTGGATCCTCGAGCGAGCGAATGGTCCCCCTGGGGTAGAACAGGGAAGACTGCGCTGTGGCTAGTTCAGCTACGGGGATTGCCAGTTCCGGCAGCGTAGAAATGATCGAATCATCCAGGCGGATATCAACGTCTCCAACAACCTTCCATTGATCGGATAGCGCCTGGATGTCCAGAGGATGCTGGCCAACCACCTCCGTTTCACGATAGATACCATCCTGATTTTTGTCTTCCAGAACCAGAAGCCGGTACTTCCCTGCAGGCAAATTCAAACCGTAGTATGAACCCACCTTGCCGAGGTGGTTGATATCGACTATCTCGTTTTTCTGATACTTATCGGAGAGCGCCGCAATCGCCAGGGGGTTGCGGTCTGTAACTGATGCTGCGCCTGACAGGCGACCATAGACAAAATAGGAATCCCGTTCGATGAGGTGTTTTACCGTATATTGCAGAGGCTTGTTTTTCAGACTCTGCAACAGTTGATCCTGTTTTGACACACCCTGTAAATAGGCGCAGGAACCAAGCAACCATATTACGAGAAGCCAGGCCAGTATTCGGCTTGTGTTCATGGGGCTTTCCCTACACCTGGGAATCCGTTACAACAAAAAAGTTATGGATCAGATCTCTTTCGGCAGTGAGCAATATCGTCCAGCTACTACGATTGCAGCCAATAGCTGCTTAAAGCCTGTTACCGGGACAACTATCCGGCTTTACGGCAGTGCGGTTGATTTGGGATTTCGCAATATCTTCACTACCGTTCCCTGGTTGTTGTGTACAAGAGATGGTGGCGCGCTGTTGTCTTCCGGCCAACCTATTCCCTTGGACCTACCCGATCAAGCGTTGATTCCCCGATTTTGGCTTCTGGTGCACCTGCGCCCGGGAGTAAAGCATCATTGCAGCTTTCCGGTCTATTCCGCTTGAGACGACAGGCAACCGCGAAAAACACGAGGCTTCTCGGTGCGGACTGAACCCATTTCCACGCAGATTTCCAGGGAATCTGAACGCCTTTCAGAAGGTTATTGACGCGCTTTTCGGGAGCGGTTTCGATCAAGCCCCTTCAGGTCCAAAATTTCTTTGAAATTCAACACACTTAAACGCGGTTATCGAGTATCCAGCCGGCCGGTTCTCTGGTAC
>QJWQ01000151.1 GCA_003235325.1 Gammaproteobacteria bacterium
GCGCTGCCATTTAAGATGTTAAAAAAAGGGGTCCCGAAGGACCCCTTTTGTTTTTGATGACTATCGCCTGAAGCCTTACTGCTGAACCGGCGAATCCGGTACGGGCACAGGGTCCGCCTTGGGTAGAGACGCGTCTTCTTCAAGCAACTCCTTGATGGAGAGTTTAATCCGTCCACGAGCATCGATATCCATGACCTTGACTTTCACTTCCTGACCTTCGGTCAGGTAGTCACTGACGTTGTTGACACGCTCTTTGGCGATCTGGGAAATGTGGACCAGGCCGTCGGTGCCGGGCATGATGGTGACAAAGGCACCGAAATCGACAATCCGCGCCACCTTGCCAGTATAGATGCGACCCACTTCCGCCTCGGCAGTGATCTCCTCGATACGGTAGATGGCCCTTTTCAGGCTCTCGGCATCATCGCTGTAGATACGAATGGAACCGTCGTCCTCAATGTCGATGGTGGCGCCGGTTTCCTCGGTCAGGGCGCGTATGGTCGCGCCGCCCTTGCCGATTACATCGCGAATCTTGTCCGGATCAATCCTGAGAGTATGAATCCGGGGAGCACTCTCGGAAACCTGATCACGACCACTGGCCAGGACCTTGTTCATTTCGGACAGAATATGCAATCTGGCCTGCAACGCCTGATTGAGAGCAGTTTCCATGATTTCTTCGGTAATGCCCTCGATCTTGATATCCATCTGCAGGGCGGTCACGCCCTGGCTGGTACCGGCCACCTTGAAGTCCATATCGCCCAGGTGATCCTCATCGCCGAGGATATCGGTCAGCACGGCAAATCCGTCATCTTCCTTGACCAGACCCATGGCAATTCCGGCCACCGGCGCCTTCAGCGGCACACCGGCATCCATCAGCGCCAGGCTGGTGCCACAGACTGAGGCCATGGAACTGGAACCATTGGACTCGGTAATCTCGGACACCACGCGAATGGCGTAAGGAAATGCATCAATCCCGGGCAGCACCGCGGCAATACCTCTACGGGCCAACCGACCGTGACCCACTTCCCTTCGGCTGGTAAAACCGACCCGGCCACATTCGCCCACCGAATAAGGGGGGAAATTGTAGTGCAGCATGAAGGGGTCGTCTCGACGTCCCTCAAGGGCATCGATCATCTGGGCATCGCGCATGGAACCCAGGGTCGCCGCCACCAGGGCCTGGGTTTCACCCCGGGTAAAAAGTGCGGTGCCGTGAACCTTGGGCAGGACGCCCACCTCGATACTTATCGGTCTCACTGTAGCGCTGTCACGACCATCGATTCGCGGCTCGCCGCGAATAATCCGGCCTCGAACAATTTTCTTTTCCAGTTTCTTGAAGGCATCACGAATGGCGTCCTCGCCGACGGTGCCATCTTCCGAAAGCAGGGTGTCGATCGCTTTTGAACGCAGGCCGTCAACGGTTTCAACCCGCAGCTGCTTGTCGACGATGCGGTAGGCCTGATCGAGCTGATCACCCACCAGGGCGGCCAGAGATGCCGACAGGGACAGGTTCTCCGGTTCCGGCTGCCAGTCCCATCGGGGTTTGCCGACTTCACTGGCCAGCTCCCGAATCACCTTGACCACGGCCTGCATTTCCTGGTGGGCGTAGAGAACAGCGCCGAGCATCAGATCTTCAGGCAACTCCTTCGCCTCCGATTCCACCATCAACACAGCGTCGCTGGTTCCGGCCACCACCATATCCAGTGCTGAATTTTCCAGATCACTGTAAGCGGGATTGAGCAGGTAACCGGCCTCGGCATTGTAGCCAACCCGAGCGGCGGCAATGGGCCCGTTAAAGGGCACGCCGGAAATTGCCAGGGCGGCGGAGACACCGATCATGGACGGAATATCCGGATCGATGTCACGGTCGGCCGAGACCACTGTGCAGACCACCTGGACTTCATTCTTGAAACCGTCGGGAAACAGCGGACGAATCGGCCGATCGATCAGCCGGGAGGTCAGGGTTTCCTTTTCGGTGGGACGACCCTCGCGCTTGAAAAAGCCGCCGGGAATCTTGCCTGCAGCGTAGGATTTCTCCTGGTAATTGACCGTCAGTGGAAAGAAGTCCTGACCTTCCTTGGCCTCCCTGGCAGCCACCACCGTACAGAGGACGCTGGTGTTGTCCATACTACAGAGCACCGCACCCATGGCCTGACGGGCAATTCGCCCCGTTTCCAGGGTGACCGTATGCTTTCCGTATTGAAATGATTTAATTACGGGATTCACAATGTTCACCTATATTTTTTTATAGAAGGATGGCTTCCCGGGGGTAGCCACCCTAGTGAATTAACGACGCAGTCCAAGCTTCTGGATTAACTGGGTATAACGTTCTGTGTCTTTGCTTTTCAGATAGTCCAGCAGTTTGCGGCGCTGGTTTACCATGCGGATAAGACCCCGTCTTGAATGGTGGTCTTTTTTGTGGCCCTCAAAGTGGCCCTGCAGTTTGTTGATGTTTGCCGTCAGCAATGCGACCTGCACTTCCGGAGAGCCGGTATCGCCCTCACCACGGCCATAGTCATTGACGATGCCTGCTTTTTCGATTGCACTCAGTGCCATTTCATTTCTCCAATATGCGATAAGTGATTCAGGATTGACCGTGCATATTTACAGACATCCTGGCTATAACCCGGAACGGGTTAATTCTTCTGGGTTGGTGCCAACCTCCCGAACGACAGGTTCAAGGGTGAAGGCCTCACTCAACCACCAGACGCCGGGGTGTGACCCGGCCGTCCTCCATTACTTCGCCGACTCCCAGAAACTGGCCGTCGGTGTCAAAAATACGTACTTTATCCCCTTGCTCCGCATTGCGACAGGTCCCGGGCACCATCACCGGCTGGCCTCGCCTGAAATACCAGGCGACTGAGTCCGGCAGCTTAACCCGGGCCAGGTCGGCCACCGACGTTTCCACCGGCTGCAGCAGAAAATCGAGTTCCTCGGCGCGTTTGCCCTCACGCAGGGTCTCCAGCTGCGCCAGGGTTATGGTCTGATCGTCCCGAAACGGACCGGCTGCAAGGCGATGCAGGCTGGCCACATGGGCGCCACAACCCAGCTCGCAACCGAGGTCTTCCGCCAGGGTTCTGATATAAGTGCCCTTGCTGCAGCGGACTTCGACATCAACTTCGGCAATCTTGCCGGGGCGAAAGTCCAGCAGGCAAAAACTGTGTATGGTCGCCGGTCGCGCCATCCGCTCCACTTCAATACCCTGCCGGGCCAGCTTGTACAGGGGCGTGCCGTCCTTTTTCAGGGCCGAATACATGGACGGAACCTGCAGGATTTGTCCCCGGAATTTCGCCATTGCCGACTCAACCGTTGCCGCCGTGATCCCGGCGGTACTCTGCTCCATCAGGACTTCGCCGTCGGCGTCACCCGTGGCCGTGGTCACGCCCAGCCGCAAGGTGCTGGCATAGGCCTTGTCGGAATCCAGCAGGAACTGGGTAAATTTTGTCGCTTCGCCCAGGCAAATGGGCAGCACACCGGTGGCCAGCGGGTCCAGGCTGCCGGTGTGGCCGGCCTTGGCAGCGTACATCAGATATTTGACCCGTTGCAGGGCGCCATTGGAAGTAATGCCCGCCGGTTTGTTCAACAGCAATATACCGTTGACCGGCCTGCCCTTTTGATTACGGCGTGTCAAGCTATTCGCTCTCGCTATCGGTGTGGTGCTGTTTGTCCTGCGAAATCGCCAGGTCGATGAGTGCGGAAAGTTTCTGTCCGCGTATGCCACTGGTGTCGTAAATGAATTGCAACTTTGGCACATGGCGCATTCGAATCCGATGGGCCAGTTGGGTACGCAGGTAGCCGGCGGCACCATTGAGGACCGCCACGGCTGCCTCGGCCGCGTCCTGTTCCGGCTGAGAGACAAAATTGACAAACACCTTGGCGACGGCCAGGTCACGGCTGACTTCCGCGGCGGTAATATTGGCCATGGCCACCCGCGGGTCCCGCAGTTCATCCCTCACCAGCTCGGCGAGTTCCTTTTGCAGGGCATCTGCGACCCGGTCAGCTCGGCTGAATTCTCTCGGCATAGTGGCTAGTTAACCTACAGGGATCGGGCCACGGTCTTGACGTCGTATACCTCGATCTGGTCGCCGACTCGGACATCCCGGTAGTCCTTGACACCGATACCGCATTCCATACCGCTCCTGACTTCGTTGACATCGTCCTTGAAGCGGCGCAGGGACTCGAGGGACCCTTGATAAATGACCACATTGTCACGCAACACGCGGATGGGCTTGTTGCGATACACCGTACCTTCTATTACCACACAGCCGGCAATCTGGCCAAACTTGGGCGAACTGAAGACATCCTTGACCGAGGCAATACCGACGATTTCCTCACGGACCTCCGGTTCCAGCATGCCCGACAGGGCCAGTTTGACGTCGTCAAGAAGATTGTAGATAACACTGTAGTAGCGGATCTCGACGCCTTCGCTTTCAGCCTGACGACGGGCCGCGGCGTCCGCCCTGACGTTGAAGCCAATGACCACGGCCCCGGTGGTGATCGCCAGATTGATATCGGATTCATTGAGACCACCCACTCCCGAGGAAACCACACGTACACCGACCTCTTCACTGCGAATATCGGCAAGGGATGAAAGTATGGCCTCGAGGGAACCGCGAACGTCGGCCTTGACCACCACCGGCAGCTCTTTCTTGCCGACATCTTCACCGAAATTGGCGAACATACTGTCGAGATTGGCAACCTGTTGCCGGGCCAGCTTTTCCTCCCGGGCCTTTTGCTGACGCAGTTCCGCCACTTCCCTGGCTTTGCGTTCATCGGCGACAACCAGGAACTCGTCACCGGCATCCGGGGCGACGTCGAGACCGACGATTTCCACTGGGATCGACGGCCCGGCCTCGGTTACCGGCTTCCCGGTCTCATCGGACATCAGGCGAATCTTGCCGGCGCTTTCCCCGGCCAGGACGAAGTCCCCCTTGCGCAAGGTGCCCGCCTGTACCAGCGCAGTGGCGACAACACCACGGCCCTTTTCCATTCGAGCCTCAACAATCACTCCCTGAGCCGGAACATCCGTGGGTGCGCTGAGCTCCAGCAGTTCGGCCTGCAGCAGAACCGCGTCCAGCAATTCGTCGATGCCTTCACCGGAGTGGGCCGACACCTTGACAAACTGGGTATCACCGCCCCATTCCTCGGGTATGACATCCTTGGCTGAAAGTTCATTGGTTACCCGTTCCGGATCGGCCGCCTCCTTGTCGATTTTGTTGATGGCGACCACCAGGGGCACATTGGCGGCTCGGGCGTGCTGAATGGCTTCCTCGGTCTGGGGCATGACGCCGTCATCGGCGGCCACCACCAGGATAACCACATCCGTGGACTTGGCGCCCCGCGCCCGCATGGCGGTGAAAGCGGCGTGTCCGGGGGTATCGAGGAAGGTAATGGTGCCCTTGTCGGTATCAACGTGGTAGGCACCGATATGTTGGGTAATACCCCCGGCCTCCCCGGAGGCTACCCGGGTTTTTCGAATGTAATCGAGAAGGGAGGTTTTGCCGTGATCGACATGCCCCATGACCGTCACCACCGGAGGCCGGGGCTCCACTTCATCGGCTTCGGCCAGGGCCAGTTCCCGTTTCAGTTCATCTTCCAGGGCGGTAGACGACACCGGCACCGGTCTGTGACCCAATTCTTCCACCAGCAGCACCGCAGTGTCCTGGTCCAGGCTCTGGTTGATGGTGGCCATGGTGCCCATTTTCATCAGTTCCTTGATAACCACGGCCGCTTTCACGGACATGCGCTGGGACAGGTCACTGACGGTGATGGTCTCCGGAATCTCGACGTCGTAGACAATTTTTTCCGTCGGCTTCTTGAAAACGTGTTTGTTTTCAATCTTGACCACAGGAGCGGCGGATTTGAGCCGGGGCTTGCTATCAGCATCCGCCTCCTCATCGGCCTCGAGCACCAGCAATACTTCGGGGCGTTGCTTGCGACCCTTGGTATCCTTGACCTTGCCTTTTTTCTTGGCTTTTCGCTCTTCGTCTTCTTCGTCATGGACATGCTTGGGCGGAAATTTCTCCGCTGGCTTTTCCACCACAGGTTTGACGACATCGACCGGGGCCGGTTTTACCTCTGCCGGCCTGGCTTCAAGCGGTTGCTCTTCCTTCGCGGCGGTCTGGCCGATCTCGGCTTCGCGACGCGCCTGCTCCTCCTTGAGGAGGCGCTCCTGTTCGGCTTTCTTTCGGGCCTCGATAGCCGTCTGTCTCAATTGCTCGGCGTCGTCGGTGAGTACCGATCGCACACTTGGCTGCGGGCCGGCGACAGGGGCTACCGGCTTCTCGGGTTGGGGAGCCCCGGTTTCGGTGCGCTTGATATAGGTGTGCTTTTTGCGTACCTCGACATTCACCGTTTTCCGCCCGCCGGCCTTGAGCGTACTGACTGTCTTGCGTCGCAGGGTGATTTTCTTGGGTTCTCGCGCCTTGTCCCCATGGAGACTTTTCAGATAGGTAAGCAGCTTCTGCTTTTCCTCATCCGTCACCACCTCACTGGCGGAGCTGTGTTTGAGACCCGCTTCTTTCATCTGGTTCAGCAACCGTTCAACGGATGCCCCAACCACTTCGGCGAGTTGACTTACGGTAACTTCAGCCATTGGCATTCCTCAATTCATTTGTCCTGTCTACCCGATCCTGCAAAAGCACTTACTCTTCGGCAAACCAGGGTGCGCGTGCCGTCATAATCAGGTCAGCCGCGCGTTCTTCATCCATGTCTTCAATATCCAGGAGGTCGTCCACTGATTGCTCTGCCAGGTCTTCCATGGTGACAATGCCGCTGGCAGCCAGCTTGAAGGCCAGAGCGCGGTCCATGCCATCCATGGTGAGCAGATCCTCGGCCGGTTCGGCCTGGGCGATTTCCTCTTCGTTGGCCAGCGCCATGGTCAGGAGGGCATCCTTGGCTCTGGCTCGCAATTCTTCCGCGATCTCTTCATCAAAGCCTTCGATATTGGCCATTTCCTCCAGGGGTACATAGGCCACTTCTTCCACGGAGGTAAAACCCTGTTCCACCAGCACCTGGGCAACGTCATCTTCAATTCCCAGGTATTTCATGAAGATATCTATCAGCGAACCGGCCTCTTCATCTTGCTTGGCTTCGGCTTCGTCCACGGTCATGACGTTGATTTTCCAGCCGGTCAATTCCGAGGCCAAACGAACATTCTGGCCACCCTTGCCAATGGCCTGGGCGAGATTTTCCGCCGCCACGGCCACATCCATGGCACCGGAGTCCTCGTCGACAATGATGGATTCGACATCGGCCGGGGACATGGCATTAATCACCAGTTGCGCCGGGTTGTCATCCCAGAGCACGATATCAATGCGTTCCCCGTCCAGTTCATTGGACACAGCCTGTACCCGGGCGCCGCGCATTCCGACACAGGCGCCAACGGGATCAATACGGCCGTCGTTGGTCTTGACGGCGATTTTGGCCCGCATTCCGGGGTCACGGGCGGCGCCACGAATTTCGATGACCTGCTCGGCAATTTCCGGCACTTCGATCCGAAACAGTTCCACCAGCATTTCATCGCAGGCCCTGCTGAGCAGCAATTGAGGCCCCCGGGTCTCGGTGCGGATCTCCTTGAGAATCGCCCGCACCCGGTCGTTGACTCGAAACACCTCGCGACCCACCAGTTCTTCCCTTGGCAGCAGCCCTTCGGCGTTGTTGCCAAGATCGACGATGATATGTTCCCGGGTCACTTTCTTGACGGTACCGTTAATCAGATCGCCTACTCGATTCAGATATTGCTCAACGATCAGGGCACGCTCGGCATCCCGGACCTTCTGGACGATCACCTGCTTGGCCGCTTGGGCAGCTATGCGGCCAAATGCGATATTGTCGACTTTTTCCTCGTAGACATCGCCGGGCTTCAGGTTCGGATCCTGTTCGTGGGCTTCTTCCAGCGTGAATTGGGTGCCGAGTTCGGCCATCTCATCGTCGGCAACCACTTCCCACCAGCGAAAGGTTTCGTAATTGCCGGTGTCCCGATCAATGACCACCCGAATATTGGAGGCTTCCTCGTAGCGCTTTTTGGTAGCCGTAGCCAGGGCCTGCTCAATGGCCTGGAAGATGACTTCTTCGGAAACGCCTTTCTCGTTGGAGACCGCTTCCGCAACCATCAAGATTTCTTTATTCATCCGTCAGCCTCTCTTTTTTCGTTCCCGAAATTTGGGACAATATTTGCCTTTTCGATTGATTCCACAGGAAAAAGGTATTCATGGTCCCCCACCTGGAGGATCACTTCATCACCTTCAACGCCACGAAGCTGGCCGTTGAATTTACGCCGTCCCTCATAGGGAGTTTTTAACCGCAAACTGATATCTTCACCGATGTACTCTGCATACTGAGCCAGCCTGTACAGTGGCCTTGCCATGCCGGGCGACGACACTTCAAGGGTATACTCGCCGCTGATGGGGTCCTCGACATCCAGCACTGCGCTGACCTGACGGCTCACCCTCTCGCAATCATCGAGGGCGACTCCCCCCGATTTTTCAATATAGATTCGAAGCGTCAGGTGATGGCCGCCTCCCAGAATCTCCAACCCCCAGAGCTGGCAATCCAGCGCTGTGATCACCGGCTCGAGCAATTGCTCCAGTTGTTTCAGCCTGGTCGACACCGACTTTTCATTCCCCGCAACAAAAAAATGGGCCATTGGCCCATCCTCAATCAACAGGTTCGACATCTTCGACAAACCTGTCGCCTAACAAAAAGCCCCTGAAAAGGGGCCTTTCGAAATGCACCAGACCCGGTGCCATTGTTGGTAGCGGGGGCAGGATTTGAACCTACGACCTTCGGGTTATGAGCCCGACGAGCTACCAGGCTGCTCCACCCCGCATCAAATCTTTCTGTCACGAACCGACTGTCAAAACAGTTTCAACTGATTCAGGCCTGGTAATACCTGGTTTGAAACTGTCGACGCCACCGACCCCGGGTGCCGTTTCGTGATTGCCCTGATCATCAAATGACTGACCCAGGGGCCGCGCATTATAGGACCCTGTTTTCAGGGGGTCAAGGGATGGCAGAGTAAAATAAGGGGGATTCGGGAGAATGCCTGAGGCCGCTCCCGGCTCTGGGTCTATGGTTCCGACAGGGGCCTGCGATCCGGCATTTTGCGCTTTTCGCCTTGCGCTTTTCACCTTGTGCTTTTATAGCCGCGCTATCCGCCTGGCGCTACCGGCAGGCAGGCCCGGCGGAACGGCGACCAAATGGCCATTGGCGACCTGGAGCTCAGCCGCGGTGACCTTCCGCTACTGGTGCAACGGCAATCCGGGACAGGATTGCGGCTCTACTCCAGCTCATTCTGCCAGGGTGGGTTGGCGCCGACACGGGATACGGTTATCGCGGCAACTTTTGCGCCCAAATTCAGCGCATTTTCGACGTCCGACGCTGACAGGTTCAGAATACTCTTTCGATCCAGCAAACCTGATCGGGAAAGGCTGGCCAGCATGCCGGAATTGAAAGTATCCCCCGCGCCCACGGTATCAGCAACCTTGACACGTTGTGACGGAACAAAGACGACCTCGCCACTGTCCAGATAGCCAGCTGCTCCATCAGGTCCGCGGGTAACAATGACCAGTCGCGCCCGGCTGCCGTCTCTAAACTTCGCCACCTGCTCAGCTTCGGTCAAATCACCGGGAATCAACCAATCCAGATCCTCGTCTGATATTTTCATGATATCCGCTACAGCGACCATAGCCATCAATCTCGAGCGATAACGCGCCTCGTCGGCAATAAAATTGGCGCGAATATTGGGGTCAAGAACCACAACATTTTCCCCGGAAACCTGTTCAGCCAGTTGACGATAGGTATCTGCCCCCGGCTCGCTGCAGAGACTGATTCCGCCAAAATAAAACGCCTCGGCGTCGGCGGGAGCGGCGGGCAGGTCGTGAGGATCTATCATTCTGCCAGCGGTATTTTCGTCGTAAAAACTGTAACTGGCCTTACCATCTACCAGCTCTACAAATGCCAAAGTCGTGGGCCTGGAGGAAATCATCGCCAGGGAGGTGTTCACATTGCTCTTTTGCAGATCCGCGGTCAGCTGCCGCCCGAAGAGATCGTCGGATAGACCGGTCAACATGGCGACGTTGACACCCAGACGGCCCAATCCAATCGCAGTGTTAAAAATGGCCCCTCCGCTCACGGGACGAAAGGCAATCTCTCCGCCATCGAACGTGCGAGGAATCATGTCAATCAAGGCTTCACCACAACATATAATCACAACGGCACTCCTATAAGATCATTGAGACTTCTTATTATTAGAACTTGCTTCTTGTACCAGAAAACCCTTTCGCAATGCCAACTTGGGAAACGGAATCTGTCAAACTCAATCAGACACCAGGGCATTGAGTGTAAAGAAGATTTTAATTATTCCTTTGGCACAACGGTCACTCTGGCAAGTACCGGCTATTGGCCCATAATCAACCGTTACTGGCTGGGTTCCAAGCCGTATTCTTATGAAATCGCCAGCGCCAATCACACTAAACCGGTGAGAAGCATACCGCATTAGCTCTGGAATCGGTACACCAAAATGGGAGGCATGCTGGCCGGTCTCGGCAAAAGTCAGGTCAAGAAACCCGCCAGGGCCAGTCGACCCTTTAACAAACGACAGTTCATGTTTTCTCCCGCCAGAGCAGGTGCAATACCACCATCGCTGCCATGAGGTCTTGTCCGGTTGGTTTAGCTCAACGATTGGCACCCGATCTCACACCGGGCCGGAGCCAATGTACTGGAACCGGTATTTGAGCAACTCATGCAACCGCCTTTCGGCCAGCTCTCCGGGTCCGCGGTCGGCGACAAAATCCCGGGAAATCCCATACGTGGCACGGGGTTGAGAACAGCGATCCCGTACAAACCCGGCGTTATGCCGTGGGGCTGTCTGAGAAGTTCCCTTGTGCACTGACCGGAGGATTCAGTCCATCACCGCCAGCGGATTTGTGGCTTTTATTCTTCGACAACGCCGGTCTGGAGGCAATTTCGTTCAGAATATCTTTAGTCACTATTGATGGCGATCCCATATCGAATCGGCTTAACAAAAGATGCCTGCAGACCTCTAACTGACAGTGCTGGCATAAAAAAGCCCCGAATAACGGGGCCTTGTGTACGTTTTCGGACGTCTCCGGATTTCAAAATGGTGCCCAAGGCCGGACTTGAACCGGCACGGCTTACGCCACTACCCCCTCAAGATAGCGTGTCTACCAATTCCACCACTTGGGCTTTTGCTTTCACTGGACCGGTATTTCTTCGGTCTCTGGCACCGGTATATCAATGCTGCTATCAGTGCTATCCACGGTGGGTATTTCGTTGCTGCTGTCAGCGCTGTCCACGGCGGGAATTTCACTGCCGGTATCGATGGTCTTCTGCTGGACCTTTTCCAGTTCCGGCAGAAATTCATCATCAATCCCGGCGTTGTCCCTGGCCAATATCGCCAGAGTAAAGCTGGTGATAAAGAATACCGTCGCAAATACCGCCGTCAGCTTGCTGAAAAAATTCCAGCTTCCTGAACTGCCAAACATGGTCTGGGATGCGCCGGCGCCAAAGGAGGCACCGGCCTCGGCTCCCTTGCCCTGCTGAATCAGGATCAGGCCGATGATGATGACCGCCGTTACCAGGTGTATCGCAAAAATCAGATTTTCCATTTTTCTCGTTCCGCCAGCCGTTTCACGACGGCAAACCGTTGGGCAACCAACCGGAGTTCAACAGTGGAAAGATCGGGGATTTAACAGGGAATGCATTCACCCGGCCTCGAAAGGGCGCACATCTTAGCGGGAAAAAACCCAACATACAAGCCGTGAAAAATCGGTCATTGAAGGGCCTTTTCCACCACCACAGCCACCTCTTTGGCCAGGTTTTCCACCAGCCCGAGGTCGCTGCCTTCCACCATGACCCGTATCACGGGTTCGGTACCCGAGGGTCGAAGCAGAATTCTGCCGCTGCCCTTGAGCGCCTGTTCGGCGCGGGTAACTGCCTGGGTAATTGCCTGGTTACCATCGAGGACTATTTTGCGACCGACCCTGACATTGATCATCCTCTGGGGCAGTTTCTGCATTCCCTTCTTGAGCTCGTGCACCTGTCGTCCGGTTTGCACCGCGGCCCGCAGGACCTGGAGGGCGGAGACCACGGCATCTCCGGTGGTGGTCAGATCGCCGCAAACAATATGGCCAGAGCTCTCACCCCCCAGTTGCCAGCCTTTTTCACGCATGGCTTCGATCACATAGCGATCCCCGACCTTGGTGCGAACAAAGGGTATATTCAGTTCCCGAACGGCCAGTTCAAATCCGTAATTGGTCATCAGCGTGCCGGCAACGCCATTACAGCCATTCACACGCTGACGGTGGCTGGCGATAATAAACAGCAGTTCATCGCCGTCTACCAGCTCACCCTTGTGATCAACAAAAAGCACCCGATCGCCGTCGCCGTCAAAGGCAATGCCAAGATCGGCACGTTGCTCCTTCACCGCCCGCTGCAACGCTGCCGGGGAGGTGGACCCGCAATCCTTGTTAATGTTGAAGCCGTCCGGTTCGGTGGCTGTACGGATTACCCGCGCCCCCAGCTCCCGGAAAATATTGGGCGCGACGTGGTAGGTGGCGCCATTGGCACAGTCGAGCACAATCCTGAGTCCGTCGAGATTGAATCCCGCCGGCAGGGTGCCCTTGCAGAATTCTATATAGCGGCCTGCGGCGTCCTCGATCCGGTGGGCCCGACCCAGATCTTCGGAGTGGGCGGTAACGATGGGCTGATCGATGTATTTCTCAATCTCTGTCTCCACCTGGTCCGGCAGTTTGAAACCATCGCCACCAAAGAATTTAATGCCGTTGTCATCAAAGGGATTGTGGGAGGCGCTGATGACGATACCGGCCTGGGCCCTGAATGTCCTGGTGAGATAGGCGATGGCCGGCGTCGGCATCGGTCCCATCAATTCGACATCGACCCCGGCAGCGATGATGCCGGCCTGCAGGGCAGATTCGAACATGTAGCCTGAGACCCGGGTATCCTTGCCCACCAGGATCAGCTTGCGACCCTTGGCACTCTGGCCAAAGACCTTGCCCGCGGCCCAGCCCAGCTTGAGCACGAATTCCGCCGTAATGGGGTGATCCCCCACTCTGCCGCGAATGCCATCAGTGCCAAAGTATTTTCTTGTCATTATCCAATCTCCTGAACCGCATTGAACATTTTGAGCACATCCACCGTGGCGGCAACGTCGTGGACCCGAACGATCCTCGCCCCCGATTGGGCGGCTATCAGCGCCAGCGCCAGGCTGCCATGGAGTCGTTTCGACTCCGGCTTGCCGAGAATGTCACCCACCATGCGCTTTCTGGACAGGCCCACCAGGACGGGAAAGCCCAGGGCACAAAATCCCGGCAAAGCCCTGAACAGGGCCAGATTATGCGCCAGGGTCTTGCCAAAGCCGAAGCCGGGATCGAGCAGAATGTGCGCTGAGTCAATCCCGGCGTCAACGCATGCCTCAACCCGGGCCAAAAGGAATTCCATCACCTCCCGAACAGGATCCAGGTATTGCGGTTGCTGCTGCATGGATGCGGGTTCACCGCGCATGTGCATCAGGCAAACCGGCAGGCCGGAGGCGGCGGCCGCCTCCAGGGCACCCTGGCGTCGCAGGGCTCGCACATCGTTAATCAGGGAAGCCCCCACTGCGGAAGATGCCCGCATCACCGCCGCTGTGCTGGTGTCCACCGAAATGGGCACCGAGAAACGGGACCGGAGACATTCGACGACCGGCACGACCCGATCGATTTCTTCCTGCTCGTTTACCGGGCTCGCGCCTGGCCGGGTCGATTCGCCACCGACATCGAGAATATCGGCCCCGGCGCGAAGCATCCGTCGTGCTCGTCGAAGTACGGCATCCATGGCCGGGGCTCCCGACCGGTAGAGTTCACCACCATCGGAGAAGGAATCCGGTGTGATATTGAGAATCCCCATGACCGCCGGCCTTTGGCCAGGGGGCAGCAACCCGTTGACAGTCGCTGTCATTCAGCCCCTGTCAGCCACGGCAACAGTCCAGTGGTGCTTCGACAAATGGCTCAGACTTCCCCGGCAGGACCGCCCACGGTGTTTTTATCACCGGCATCGGCACCCCCTGCATTACTGGAGCTGCCGGGGCCACTGGAACCACCCAGATCCTGATCCCGCCAGTCATGGGGGGGCCGCACCGGACGCCGTGCCATCAGGTCGTCCACCTGCTCGGCATCCAGGGTCTCGTATTCCATCAGAGCCTCCTTCATGGCCTGAAGGATATCCAGATTATCCTCAAGTATCTTTTTCGCCTGGCTGTAACAGCTGTCGATGATCTGCCGCACCTCGCGATCGATGTGGCGGGAGGTTTCAGATGAATAATTGGGATTGCCCTGGCCCGGCATCTGGGACTCTTCCTCACCGTAGAGAATCGGCCCCATGCTTTCGGACAGGCCCCATCGCGTCACCATGTTCCGGGCCAGCTGCGTCGCCCGTTCAATGTCGTTCTGGGCGCCGGTGGTGACACCGTCCTCGCCATGCAGCAACTCTTCTGCAATACGGCCGCCAAACAGGGTGCAGATCTGACTGATCAGCTGGCGCTTGCTAAGACTGTACTTGTCTTCTTCCGGCAGGAACTGGGTGACGCCGAGGGCGCGACCACGGGGAATGATCGTGACTTTGTGAATCGGATCATGCTCGGGCATCATGCGGCCGACGATGACATGGCCGGCCTCGTGAAACGCCGTGTTGGCTTTTTCCTCCTGGGACATGACCAGCGAACGCCGCTCGGCGCCCATCATGATCTTGTCCCGGGCCTTTTCGAATTCGTCCATGGTCACCAGGCGCTTGTTGGCGCGGGCGGCAAAGAGTGCCGCCTCGTTGACCAGGTTCGACAGGTCGGCACCCGAGAACCCGGGAGTACCCCGGGCGATGACGCTGAGCTTGACCTTTTCGTCCAGGGGCACCTTGCGCACGTGGACCTTGAGAATCTGTTCCCGGCCGCGGATATCCGGCAGACCGACATAGACCTGGCGGTCGAACCGGCCCGGTCGCAACAGGGCCTTGTCCAGCACGTCGGGCCGGTTGGTGGCAGCAATGACGATAACCCCTTCGTTACCTTCAAATCCGTCCATTTCCACCAGCAACTGATTCAGGGTCTGTTCCCGCTCATCGTGGCCACCGCCCCAGCCGCCGCCGCGATGGCGGCCAACAGCGTCGATTTCGTCGATGAAAATGATACAGGGCGCCTGCTTTTTCGCCTGTTCGAACATGTCCCGCACACGCGAGGCGCCGACACCGACAAACATCTCGACGAAGTCAGAGCCGGAAATGGAGAAGAACGGTACCTTTGCCTCACCGGCGATGGCCTTGGCCAGCAGGGTTTTACCGGTGCCGGGAGGTCCGACCATCAGCACGCCCTTGGGAATATGACCGCCAAGACGCTGGAACCGGCTGGGGTCCCGAAGAAACTCCACCAGTTCATGGACATCCTCCTTGGCCTCATCGACACCGGCAACGTCGGCAAAGGTGGTATTGATCTGGTCCTCACTCAACAGCCGCGCCTTGCTCTTGCCAAAAGCCATGGGACCACCGCGTCCGGCGCCACCACCGCCCTGCATCTGGCGCATGAAAAACATGAAAATCGCCAGAATCAGCAGAATCGGAAACGAAGCCACCAGCAATTGTGACCAGATGCTCGGCGATTCCGGTTCCCGGCCTTCGATATTAACGCCATGATTGAGCAAATCCGTCATCAACCCCTGGTCCGGCACATCGGGACGGATCGTCTTGAAATGACTGCCATCGTTGCGGTCACCCTCGATTACCAGGCCCTCGATAACGACTTTGCGAATCCTGTCGGACTGCACTTCCTCGATGAACTTGGTGTAGTTCAGGGTCTCGGGCGCGGTGGTCGGGCTGAAGTTCTGAAATACCGACAACAGCACTGCTGCTATCACCAGCCACAAGATCAAATTCTTTGCCATATCGTTCAAGACGTATTCCTCATTTCGACCCGGTCACCTTATCAGACGGGGGTTGGTTGTACGGTTCAGGCTCTGTAATGTTTGGCCACCAGATAAACTTCCCGGGACCGGGACCGGGAGGCGTCGGGCTTGCGCACCACCACCCGGGTATAGGTTTTGCGCAAATCCAGCACCAGCTGGTCAAAACCCTCGCCCTGAAATACTTTGGCAACAAAATCACCGCCGGGTTTCAGAATACGGCCAGCCATTTCGACGGCAAGTTCCACCAGGTACATGGCCCGGGGCTGATCGACACTCTTGATACCACTTATATTGGGGGCCATATCTGAAATTACAATGTCTGCCTGTTCGCCGGCCATGGCTGACAATAATTGCTCAAATACCGAGTCTTCGGTGAAATCCCCCTGAATGAAATCGACGCCGGCAATGCTGTCCATGGGCAAAATGTCGGAAGCCAGTACGCGGCCGCTGGCACCAACCCTGGCGACCGCCACCTGGGACCAGCCCCCGGGCGCGGCGCCCAGGTCCACCACGGTCATGCCTGGCCGAAACAGGCGATCCTTGTCGTCCAGTGCCAGCAGTTTGTAACTGGCGCGGGAACGGTAGCCATCCTTGCGGGATTGCTGCACAAAACGGTCGGTTTCATGTTCCTGCAGCCAGCGTCTGCTGCTTCTGGATTTCGCCATTACCTGATTTACCGGGGCTGGATATTACCGGAGCTGATTTCCGGGGCTGATTTCCGGGGCTGAAAGTACCGGAACGCTTACCACCGCAAGTCGTCAGAGTTTACAATGGCCAGCGGTACAATCCGCCGGCAAAAGGGGCTTATTATGACACTGAGCACTGACAACAAGAAGCGTTTACGGGGCATTGGTCACCGGCTGAAACCGGTGGTCACCGTGGCCGGCAAGGGCCTTACCGACAATGTGCTCAACGAGATTGACCGGGCCC
Source organism: Gammaproteobacteria bacterium (assembly GCA_003235325.1). GTDB lineage: Bacteria > Pseudomonadota > Gammaproteobacteria > Pseudomonadales > Porticoccaceae > SZUA-272. Next base: position 16,893 of record QJWQ01000151.1, read on the forward strand.
TGACCGATCATGAACTGATCAAGATCAAACTGGCCGTCGGCCCACGGGAACTCAAAGCCGAGGCGATTCGCCGGATTTGCGAACATCTGGGAGCGGAAAATATTCAGGAAATCGGCCACATACTGCTGCTCTACCGCAAAGCCGCCAAACCCGACCCGCGTCTGTCAAATCTGCTGCGCAACGCCTGAGGGAACCCGGCAGAGTCGGGCCGGCATGGTCTCGCTGCCGTCTTTATGTGCCGGATATTTTATGTGCCGGCAAATTTATGTGCTGACCTATGAGCTGAAAAAGTCCCTTAGCCCCCTTTCCCGCAGCATTACAAGCCAAGATATCCGGCCAGCGAGGCAATGGAATCCACCACCAGATCCGGTTCGACTCCGGACTTTGCCACCAGTTCGGGCCGGTACTTGCCCGTTTTCACCAGTATTCCCGACATCCCGGCCGCCTGGGCACCGCCCACATCCGACTCCACATCATCGCCGATGACAGCCACCCGGGAACAGGACAGGCCCAGCTCGTCCGCTGCCAGCCTGAAGAAGGCCGGTGTCGGCTTGCCGGTAATTTCAGCCTCAACGCCCGCGGCATATTCGAGGCCGGCGACGAAGGCACCGATATCCACATGGAGGCCGGTTGCTTTCTGCCAGAAACGGTTCCTGTGCATGGCTATCAGTCTCGCACCTGCCACAAGGTAGTTGAACAGCCGATCGATGAGGGCATAACTCCAGGCATCGCCGATGTCACCGACAACCACAGCCTGCGGGCTGCCTTCCACTTGCTGAATACCCTTGAAATCCTCCTCCACCTCCGGGCTGATAGCCAGATAACAGCGCATCAGGTTTTCGTTTAGCAAGTAGCGTCGCGTCACCGCGGGCGCGGTCAACAGGTCACTGCTGTCGACATCGATGCCAAGGCCCTGCAGCTTCTGCTGCAACTGACGCCGGGAGCGAGTGGTGGTATTGGTGATGAACCGGTAGGGAATTGCCTTTTGCCTGAGACCCGCCAGAACGTCCGGCCCGCCCTCGATCAGTTGATCACCGACATAAAAGACGCCGTCGAGATCAAACAGAAATCCCTGAACGCTGTTCAGATCGAGCATTTCATTTCCCGAAAGCAGGAAAACACCAGACTATTATAGCCCCGACATATAGCCCCGCTATCGGTACACTCCGAAATCATCCCAACCACGCTGCTTGCCGGTGACGGTCCGGTGTCCACCCGGCCGACATAGCCTTTCGGAAATCAAAAAGGTAACATGTCGGGTTTTAAAATCCACGCATCAGGAAGGATATAAAGGTGAATAAGAAACCACTGGTACTGATTGTTCTCGACGGCTGGGGTCACAATGAATCTCCGGTTGCCAACGCCATTTATGCGGCCAATTCCCCGGTCTGGGACCGCCTCTGGCAGAACCAACCCAGGACCCTGATTTCCGGCTCCGGTATGGACGTCGGCCTCCCGGACGGCCAGATGGGCAACTCCGAGGTCGGCCATATGACCATCGGCGCCGGACGCGTTGTCTATCAGAATTTCACCCGCATCAACAAGGCCATCGCCGACGGTGATTTCTTCACCAATCCCGCCTACACCAATGCCGTGGACAAGGCCGTCGCCAATGATGGCGCGGTTCACATCATGGGCCTGGCCTCCCCCGGCGGGGTGCACAGCCACGAGGACCATCTGGTGGCCGCCATTGAACTGGCCGCAAAGCGGGGGGCCAGGAAGATTTTCCTGCACGCCTTCCTCGACGGTCGGGATACTCCACCCCGCAGCGCCAAAGGAACCCTGGAAAAACTGGATGCCGCTTTCGCCAGCGTCGGCGTCGGCCGGATTGCCAGCATTGTTGGCCGCTATTTCGTCATGGACCGGGACAACCGCTGGGAACGGGTCCAGCCCACCTATGATCTCCTGACATCGGGCACTTCCGAATTTCAGGCCAACAGTGCCGTCGAGGGTCTTGAACAGGCCTATGCAAGGGAAGAAAACGACGAGTTCGTCAAGCCCACCCGAATTCAGGCAGACGGTCAGCCGGACGCCTCCATGCGGGACGGCGACGTGGTCCTGTTCATGAATTTCCGCCCGGATCGGGCCCGGGAAATCACCCGGGCCATTGTCGATGGCGACGACCACTTCCACGGTTTTGTGCGCAAGGTGCGTCCCCAGCTGGCCGACTTCGTCATGACCACAGAGTACGCCGACAACATCAAGGCCAGTGTCGCCTACCCGCCTCAGACTCTGGTCAACTCCCTGGGGGAGTACCTGTCCAATCTGAATAAGACCCAGTTGCGGATCGCTGAAACCGAAAAGTATGCCCATGTCACCTTTTTCTTCAGCGGTGGTCAGGAATCCCTCTACCCCGGCGAGGATCGCATCCTGGTGCCATCGCCACAGGTTTCCACCTATGACATGAAGCCGGAGATGAGTGCCTACGAGGTCACTGACAAACTGGTGGAAGCCATCGAGAGCGGCAAATTCGACGCCATCATCTGCAATTTCGCCAACGGCGACATGGTGGGCCATACCGGTATTTTCGATGCGGCAGTCAAGGCCGTGGAAGCGGTGGACATCTGTCTCGGCCGTATCTGCGAATCCCTGGAAGAGGTGGGCGGCGAGTGCCTGATCACAGCCGACCACGGCAACGTCGAATTGATGGAGGACGTGGTCAGTGGCCAGGTATTGACCGCCCATACCACTGAACCCGTGCCTTTTATTTATATCGGCCCGAGAAAGGTCACTATGCTCGATGGCGGCAGTCTCGCCGATGTCGCACCCTCCATGTTGACCCTGCTGGGCATTCCCCAACCCGCGGAAATGACCGGGCGGAGTCTGGTCAAGCTGAACTGATGATCCTGCCCGCAGGCGAGCCGTGAGGAGAATACCTCTTACTCTGCTGCTTGCCTGCTCAGTACTCAATTTTTGCCTGGCGGACGAACGGGAAGACCGGCAGCGACTGCAGCAGGTGCAAAAAGGCATCGCCGAGCTACAGGAAAAACTGGCCAATACCAGTTCCGCCCGGGATCATTTGCTGTCAGAACTCAGGGCAAGGGAAATGTCCCTCGCCAGGCTGCAGTCGGACATTTCGGTGCTGGAAAAAAAACTGGCTGACCAGAACGACAGACTGGCGTCGCTGGAGCAGCGTGGACAGGAACTGGAAAGTCACCGGGAACAGCAGTCCGCCCGCATACGCGCGGAGATTACGGCTGCCTACCGGCTGGGCCGCGAGGAACCCGTCAAGCTGTTGCTGAATCAGGACGACCCGGAGCAACTGGCGCGTCAGCTCAGGTATTACCAGTACTTTCTTGAAGCCAGGGGGAAAAAGCTGGAGCAGTACCGGGTCACACTGGCTGAACTCGTCGAAATAAAGGCAGCCCTCTCGTCTCAACGGCAAAAAGTGCTGGACACGCGGGACCAATATGACGTGCAGTTGACTGACCTGGCCACCGAGCAGGAAAAACGGCAGCTATTGCTGGCATCCATGGATCGACAACTGGGTACGGATAAACAGCGGCTGGCGGAGTTCAATGCCGAAAGCAAACGCCTGGAGGACGTCATAGCCGCACTGGAAAAAGCCATACGCGACCTGAACAGTGCCGCCAGCGAACCCTTTCCAAAACTGAAAGGCAAGATGGTTCGCCCCGCCACCGGCAAGGTGATCAAGGCCTTTGGCTCCAGGCGTGCCGCCAACCTTAAATGGCTGGGTTGGCTGATACAAACCCGGGAAGGGGACCCGGTCGTGGCCATCCACCACGGCAGAGTGGTGTTTTCCGATTACCTGCGGGGGCAAGGGCTGTTAATGATTATTGACCACGGCGGCGGTTATCTGAGCCTGTATGCACACAACCAGAACCTGCTCAAGGAAACCGGAGACTGGGTCCAGGCCGGTGAAGCCATCGCCCGAGCCGGTGTCAGTGGCGGCCTCGATCAGAGCGCCCTGTATTTTGAAATCCGCCACAACGGCAAGCCGCTGGACCCCGGCCCCTGGCTCGTCCGCAGTCGTAAATAATTGACCCTTTCTCTCCTTTTGCAGTCCAATGCTGCTTTCATCTTCCGACTTTAATTCAAGGATACTTTTCAATGGCCCTTTCTTTCCGGTTGTGTCTTACCTTGCTGGTACTGTTTTTTTTGCCGCCGGTTCTGGCGGATGAAGAAACAGACAGCCGCTTACCGCTGGATGAACTGCGGCTCTTTGTTCAGGTATTTGACCAGATCCGCCAGGCCTATGTCGAAGAGGTGGATGACGAAACCCTCCTGGAGAACGCAATTAAAGGACTACTCGGTGGCCTGGACCCTCACTCCGCTTATCTCGACAAGGAATCTTTCGGCGATCTTCAGGAACACACCACCGGCGAGTTTGGCGGCCTCGGCATCGAGGTCGGGCTTGAAGGTGGCTTTGTCAGGGTCATCGCACCCATTGACGACACCCCTGCCCAGAAAGCTGGTATCCAGGCAGGTGACCTGATTATCAAACTGGATGACCAGTCGGTTCAGGGCATGTCGCTGCAGGAGGCCATTGAATTGATGCGTGGCCCCAAGGGCACGTCCCTGACCCTCACCATTGTCAGGGAAGGCGTCGAGGGTCCGTTTCGCGTCGACATTGTCCGTGACCTGATCCGGGTGAAAAGTGTTCGCTCCAGGGAACTGGAACCCGGTTTCGGTTACGTCCGCATCGCCCAGTTCCAGACCGACACGGCAAAACAATTCGAGAAGGAATTGAAAGACCTGCTGGCTTCAGAGAAGCCCCTCAAAGGGGTGATCATCGATCTTCGCAACAACCCCGGTGGCATTCTGCCCGCGTCGATCGAGGTCGTCGACGCCCTGGTCGACGACGGCTTGATTGTCTATACCGAGGGCCGCATTCCCAGTGCCAACACACGGCAGAACGCCACGCCCGGTGACCTGTTACAGGGCCTGCCCGTGGTGGTACTGATTAACGAGGGTAGCGCCTCGGCTTCGGAAATTGTTGCCGGCGCACTTCAGGATCACGGCCGGGCAATCATCCTTGGTACTCAGAGTTTCGGCAAGGGCTCCGTGCAGACGGTGCTGCCCATCGGTGATGGCCGGGCGGTCAAATTGACTACTGCCCGTTATTTCACGCCGTCAGGGCGCTCGATACAGGCCGAGGGTATTGTTCCGGATATTTTGGTAGAACGGGCGGAGATCAAATTTCTGGCCAAGGGGGAAACCTTCAAGGAAGAAAACCTGGCGGGACATCTGGAAAACAAAAAGGACAAGGCGACCAAAAGCACAAGCGGCGAAAGCAGCCAGTACCTCAATGACAATCAGCTTTACGAGGCCCTGAATCTGTTAAAGGGCATTGCGATTCTGAGCGCCGGTGCAAGCGCTAATAAATAAGGCAACAGGGCCCGGGGTGGCGACACTCCGGTTGTCGCCTGGCCACAGTTTTCAATGCACTTTTGACCCAGTTAGTCTATCATTGTGGCAATGATAATGATCCACATTCGCGAATGAACTTTTAACGGAACGATTGAAATGTCAAAGAGCGAGGCCAAGGGCGAGGAAAGTCAGATGTTGAGAAAAAATGATACACAAATTGGCGATGGCATCGAGAAAGTGCCACTGCGAAGCACCCGTTATTTCAAGTTGCACAACTACTGGTACTTTGCCACCCGGGAAGGCGCAACCCTCGGACCGTTCGATACCCGGGAACAGGCTGCCCAGACCATTGAGGATTACATTGGTTTTGTCGAGCAGGCGCCGGTTTCTGCTATCGGCATGCTACACCGTGATAATCGCATTGGTATGCATTAAAGCCTGAAACAATTGCTTTTTTTGCAGTTCCCAAATTACCGAAGGGAGGTCGGCCCTGAACAGAAAGAGCGGTAAAGCGCTGTCTGCGTCTGCGTCGTGAAAACCCTTCCTATAAGATGAAAGCCCCTCCCGTAACTTGAAAGCCCCTTCATTCATTCTTTGCAGAAAATCCTGCTGACAAAGCATTTCAATTTAAAAAATCCGTCATAACCGCTTTCGTTATCAAAGGCGCATTTCGATTCCACGATCCGCCATATAACGCTTGGCTTCACCGATACTGTATTCAGCAAAGTGGAAAATGCTGGCTGCCAGTACCGCATCGGCACCGCCGGTGACAATGCCGTCCACCAGGTGTTGCAGGTTGCCGACACCACCCGAGGCAATCACCGGCACAGCCACCGCGTCACTGACGGCCCGGGTCAGGGCCAGATCGAATCCGTCACGGGTACCGTCCCGGTCCATGCTGGTCAGAAGAATTTCACCGGCGCCATAGCTGTGCATTCGAACTGCCCAGGCGATGGCATCGAGCCCGGTCGGTTGCCGGCCGCCGTGGGTAAAGAGCTCCCACCTCGGGGCCTCATCTTCTGAATTGACTTGCTTGGCATCAATGGCGACAACAATACACTGGGATCCAAAGCGATCCGCTGCCGCGCGAACAAAATCGGGATTGTTAACCGCTGCGGAATTGATTCCGACCTTGTCGGCCCCGGCGTTTAACAGTGCCCGGATATCTTCCAGAACGCGAACTCCGCCACCGACGGTCAGGGGAATGAAGACTTCACTGGCCATGCGCTCAACGGTGTGCAGCGTGGTGTCACGGCCCTCGTGACTGGCGGTAATATCCAGAAAAGTGATTTCATCGGCCCCTTCACTGTCATAGCGCTTGGCCACTTCCACCGGATCGCCGGCATCACGGATATCGATGAATTTGACACCTTTGACCACGCGTCCCTTATCGACATCCAGGCAAGGGATGATGCGTTTTGCCAGGCCCATCAGTCTTCTCCGTCGCTGAAAATATGCCCCATCTTGCCCGCCTTGGTAGCCAGGTACCTGATATTGTGGGGATTGCTTACCATCTGCAGGGGCAACCTTTCCACCACCTCCACTCCCATGGTTTCCAGCGCCTGAAGCTTGCGCGGATTATTGGTCATCAGTCGAACCTGCCGTATCTTCAGATATCGCAGCATGGATTCACAGATACTGTAATCCCGCATGTCGGCGCCAAAACCCAGTTGTTCGTTGGCTTCCACTGTATCGGCACCCTCGTCCTGGAGCTTGTAGGCCTTGATCTTGTTCAACAGGCCGATTCCCCTGCCCTCCTGGCGCAGGTAGAGAATGGCGCCGACGCCCTGTTTCGATATCGCCTTCATCGCCGCTTCCAGCTGGGAGCCACAGTCACAACGCAGGCTGTGGAGGGCGTCGCCGGTGAGGCATTCAGAGTGGATGCGCAGCAAGACCGGCTGGCCTTCACCGACGTTGCCAATGGTCAGGGCGATATGTTCCTTTTCTGATGCCGGATCAAGAAATCCGTGAATACGGAACACGCCCCATCGGGTAGGCAGACGCGAGGATTCAACAAATTTTAGCGTCACTGGGACTCCGATAATGACAGCAGGCGGCTATTGTAGCCCCATTGTGCATCTAGTAAAGCAAGACCGCCTGCGGGGCCGGTGAGCCCGGCGACGATGTTGTGTGCACCGAACTGTTCGCCTCAGTGTCTTCTTGCGCTGGACAATGCCTGCGGCGACCGGTAGACCGAATTGGCGCCCGAATCAAGCCGCGATCTGTCAACACCGATGGTTTAATCCACGCTTGTTTCCAGGCCCCCAATCAGAGTTTGCTGCGCAGCACGAGTACGCCCGCTTCCTCCCGCATCTCGACCCGACCGAGAAAGCTGTTGCCCAGGAGAATCTTGGTGGGAAAGTTGCCCACCACCACGGTGGCCTGAACCTGGTTGACGGTGATATTGCCGACGCTGACCTTGGGCAACAGGAGCTGGAAGGTATTGACGATGCCACCGGCGGTACTGGCCTGGCCGATCTGACCGGCACGAAAATCAATACCCAGTCGCTCGGCATCATTGATATTCAGCGCAACGGCGCTGGCTCCCGTGTCGATCATGAATTCGACACTTCGGCCATTGATAAAGCCCGTGGTCTGGTAATGGCCGTCCTGCCCCCGGGGAATCCTGACCTCGGCAAATTCCGCCGACTTGAAAGTCGAAGCAATATGCTGGGACATGGTGACGATGTGCCTGACGCCCTCAATTCGAATCTCGGCCTGACGACTGTCGCTTGCCAGCAGTTCCACGCCTTCCGGGCTGGTTTCGCCAACTTTCAGCAAACGCTGTTTGCCGTTGACGGTCAGCAGCGCCCGGTTTTTGAACAGACCGCTGACCACGATATCGGGTTCGGCCACTGCTTTCTGCGCCGACATCAGTGCCGGCAGCATCGACACAATTGCCACCAGAATTTTGCCTTTGAGGATTTTGGTCATGGCTATCACAGGGAATTTTCGGTTACGGCACGCAATCGGCTGCGTCTATCCTGGCTACAGCACACATACCGGCTGCAGCCTTCATACTTGCTGCAGTTCATAGAAGGTAGCGCAGCAATGACATCAGGACCAGGGTATAGAAGCCGGCCACCAGGTCATCGAGCATGATGCCGAAGCCGCCTTCCACCTTCTGATCCAGTTGCCGAATCGGCCAGGGCTTCCAGATGTCAAACAGTCGAAACAGGGCAAAGCCGAGGATAAGCCAGGGAATCGAT
>QJWQ01000041.1 GCA_003235325.1 Gammaproteobacteria bacterium
TCGTTATCAATACCCAAGGCACTCGCTGTGCTCGCGGGGCAGGCTCTCGCTCATGTAGAGTCACTACACCACGCTCATTCTGCCTCGCCGGGCAGAAAAATGGCCACCAGCAACGATAAAACCATTAGTGTTAACAGGCCCTAAGGATTCTCCGGCCATTTTCTTTGAAAAAACTCGGGATATCACCTGCCTTTCTTGAAAAGATTGATTTCATCAAAACTCCCGGAAATTTGTGCTCCCAGGATAAAGCTGGGCTTACCGGGGGCCTCCCATTCAGACCGTGGCGCGACAAATATTCTGTCATCCAGATTCGAACCCGTACCAGGCAGATACAACATATACCCGGCCGTAAAGAAGGACTTGTTTTTCAATGGTAGGGAAACAGACGTGCCCAATCCGATCGCCTTCCATGCCGAAAATCGGGTAGCCTCAAAATTTCTCAATGGGCTTGCCGGGCTTTGATTAACGGTAACCGGCGTTGCATTCTGCAGCGCCTTTATTCTTCTGGCAGTCACACCTCTATCCTCGGCAAGTAATTTTTCCCACCACTTGTCTTTATCAGAGGGTGGTCGCAGATAATTCGTTAAAGACGTCATAATCACGTCATTAACATACTTCCGTCGCTGGCCTTTGGTTTTCAGTGCAAATGCCGCCTTGATCATCACAGCGACTTCTTTAATCACTAATGCGGCCAACGTAAGAGCCATCGATTGATTTGGATTAATTCGAAAATCCTTGGCCATCCGCCCGTGTGATACTGATGAAGCCTTTTCACGCTCCTTGCGAAACTTTTCAGCAAAGTGAGCAGCCGATCCGACATCGAAAACATTGGTAAATATGTCGGTTGTTGATTCCGGGCCTGGTGCACCCGGTGGGTGTGTCGTCAGTTCCCTGCCAGAGGAAAAATCGCCTTTGGTCAGTTCGACAAAATTTGAGTGGGCAAAAAAGTCTTCGATGGTATGAAAGGCATTTCCCAAATGGACAAAAGAAGCGGAGTCAGGCATATCCTTTGCCACGGCAGCCAGAAATTCACCCTCGATGTATTGAATCGGCGTCATTTTGGGGGTAGCGGACTTCTTTTTCAGAGAGGGCACCATTCGTTTAACCCACTGTTTGGCATTGTTATCCCAGACTTTGTCAAACTCATCGTGACTGACCCAATGATTTTTATCCCGATCGAAAATAAAATTGTCAAAATGTTCATGTCGTTTGTATCCACCGAACGCATCCTTGGTGCCAAGTAGCAAATCATTGGCAGCGGCAGGCAACTGGCTGTAGTCACGCTGCAAATTGCCCTGCTCGATGGATTTGAGTTCGTCTTCGCTAAACAGCCTGCCGAGCGCCACTTCCTCCACAATATGGTGGTCGGTATCCGAAAACCGCTGGATACTATCGGTCCCATTGCCATTGCCCTGCTGCACGACATGCGCCAGTTCGTGTGCCAACAGTTTTTTACCCTTACGGGTATACGGAGCGTACTGCCCCTTATTGAAAACGATATGGTTGCCCAGGGTGTAAGCCAGCGCGTTGATCGAGCTGGCACTTTCTGCTCCTTTGTCACTGTCGTGAATCCTGACGTGACCGAAGTCTTGGTTAAAACGCGACTCCATAAAGGCACGGGTATTGGCGTCAAACGGCCTGCCACCGGACGTTAAAACATCCTGCACCACGGGTGGCGCAAAGGCATTCGCACATTCGCTGCTTTCCTTGCGTTGTAATCCGGCGTCATGGGGTATTACCGGCTCAACGGCTTGCCGCCGCATCACCTGTTCGGACACTCGGTCCGCTTCCTGCTCCTGCTGGTCTCCCGGTGTGCTGATCGCCATTTTGGTCTGGATTGCATCTGCTGCATGAAGGCGTACGGGAATCTCGTTAACATCGTGTCCGGGGTTAGATGTTTCCTTGCAGACCAAACCTGTTTCGGGATTGTCAGCATCATTCTGCACCGTCCGTTGCACCACTTGATGTCCCACGCTGCGGTGCAGGTTCAGAATCGACCTCACCTCCGGGCTTTGGCCAATGTGTGCCCGTCCGGGTATCGTCGGTCTGGCGTAGGTAGTCTGCTGACTTGCCTTCGGTTTCTGCATGAAAGTGAGCATGGCTTTTTCCTTCAGGGCATATGAAGCAGTTTAGCAGTTAATCTGACAGCCAAGATCCTCGGTTAACAAGTGGTTGGCACCTGGAAATGAGCGTGTTATCGAGACTGAAATACTGTGTGGATGGCGAGGCAGACCAGCAAAAATGGTCAGGTATCAAAAACGGGAGGGTATTGAAAGAGAAAAAGAGGTCAAGGTCGCCTATGACTCTGTTATTCCTGACAGCTCGTTCTGGCAGCGCGGTGCACCAGATGTATATTTCACCGTGCCCGAGGCCCTACACTTACCCCCTGCCGACGGCCGCGCCAGTGCCGCCATGTCAGCGGCAATGCTGTGGTGGCGATATTGCTCTGTCGGCTTGTGCTATAGCACGCGCGGCCGCCGTTCCCAGGGGAAATCATGATAATTGCAGACAGCCTGATCAGCCCGCTGCTGGCGGCCCTCACTGGGTTTTTCAGCATTGCGGTCATCGTACTGGCGCTGGTGTCCGCGCCCTGGCGGGCGCTGCTGCAAAAAGCGGAGCGGCAGCATGCCTTGTTCGCCGCCTGCCTGACGCTGGTGTTGGTGATGAAGCTGCAGATTCCATGGGTGGATGGCATCGCCCTGCATTTTCTGGCCATGACCACCCTGGTGGTGATCTTCGGCTGGTCTTTCTCCCTGATTATCGGCGCCATCGCCCGGTTATTGCTGACCTTGTGGCAGGGTGACATTTCCCGGGCGATCGCCGTTGACTACTGGCTGTCGACGGTCGTGCCGGCATCGGCGGCGTTCGTGGTCTTTCACCTCATCTACCGTCACAGGTCCAGAAACCTCTTCATTTTCCTGCTCGGCGGCGGGTTTTTCGGCGCCATGTTTTCGTTGCTCTGCGCCCTGGCGGCGCTGGTGATGTTCTTGCTTTTCAGCGGCGCCTGGCAGGTCCTGGCCAGGCTTCAGGACAGCGGCATAATGGTGGTGCTGTTCTGCTATTCCGAGGGCTTCATCAACGGCTTGCTGGTCACCGCCTTGACCGTATTTTTTCCGGACCTCGTGCGCATGTTTGACGAGCGGAAATACTTCAAACGCTAGGTACCCGTTTTTTTAGCAGCTTGATCTTTTGCCGTTATCCACGGGTCTGAGGACTCAAATCAAAAGTGCCAGGACATAAGGACCGAAGGCCCTATAGTTACTTGATCACCTCAGCAACCGAATCCCCTGGGGCAGCGCCTCGCCAAAAATCCGCCTGGTATCCTCCTGATCAAGCTCCACCCTTTCACTGACCATCTGCTGCCAGGAGGTTGGACATTTAGTGGCTTTCAGCTTGTCCAGCACCAGGGCCTGGTACTCGGGGCTGACATCCAGTTCCCGGTCGCCACTGTGGCGGGCGATCAGGGTGGCGGCAAAGGCGGCAGTGCGGCTCTTGTGCCAGTTTTTGGCCAGAATGACGTCGAGCCAGGACTGGGCGGTCGCGGCCGGCAGGGTCTTGTGGGCATTGCCGTAGAACGGTATCCGGGAACCGAGCCGGCCCACCGCCCACCAGGTCTGCTCCGATTCGGAGGACTTCTCCAGGCGCTTCAGCAGCCACTGCCCCGCCTCCCGCTTCTGCTCCACGTCGAGGCCCTCCAAGGCACCGAGCAACCGCACCATTTCGCTGTAGGCGCGTTTCTGCAGTTCGGCCATGCGCGCCCGGGACTGGGCCACGGACGGGTGCAGGTAGTGACTGATATTTTTGTACAGTTTGCCCTGCATGTCGTCGCTGAGGCCGCCGGCCACCCGCCGCCACAGGGTCCACCACTCCGCCCAGATTTGCGGTTCCTGGTGAATCACCCCCTGCTGGTGCAGTTTTTCCAGCTGAACCATGCGCCAGTCGTCGAGATCGGCGCCGTATCCCGGTCGCAGGCAAAAGCCCGCCAGATTCAGCCACTGGCGCTCGTGGTCGGCGCTGCGCTTCCGTTCCCTGCGGCTTTGCAGCAGGACATTGAACAGTTCCCGGCACAGGGCCATGTCCCAGTCATTTCGACTGCCCAGGATCTTTTCCAGATCAGTGCGCAGGCCCTTGATGTCCCGGGGGTCCGGCTTGCTGACCGCCTTGCCATAGGCCCGTTCGATGCGCGCCAGGGCCTGGTCCAGTTTCGGGTGGCGCTCTGCCGCTGGTGTCGGCGCGTCCATTCCCGGCTGGGGCGCCGAGACAGTCGCCGGCGCCCGGCTCCCGGCCCCCCGGAGGTTGAAATCCAGCAGCCAGCGCTGGCCTGAATCCCGGTCGATACAGGTTACCGCCAGGGTGCCGACCTCGGTCAGTTCCGCCTCCAGTTGCACGCGAACCTCGTGGCGGCGGCTGCCGGGCCTGGGCGCCCCGACGGCACCAGCGGCCAGCACGGTGGCCAGGGGCGGCAGCGCTACCAGGTCGTCGTTGTCCTCCAGGGTCACCAGGTCGCCGGCGTTATCCAGGCTGTCGCCGGTGCTGGCCACCAGATCAAAACGCACCGGGTCGCCGAGCAGCAGGCCGAAATCCCGGTCCGCCAGCGGCTGCGGCTGCCCCTCCGGCGTCCCCCTGGGCAACAGGCACACCAGTTGCTCCACAGTCTCGCGGTTTTTGTCCTGGACCTGGAGTTTCAGGTAATAGCTGCGGGCCGAGCCGCCGCCGATTTTTCTGCCCCGGCCGCGCTGGGCCAGACTGAAGAACACCGCACCCCGGGCCACCGCCAGGTTGGGGTCGATGCCGGTGAGCTCGGCGATGTCGCCGCCGCGCCAGCATTGCAGTTGTGTCAACAGCCGCTGCCGTATCGGCCCGGCGTTGAAGACACCGCCGTTGAGCAGCAGGCTGTCGGGAACGATGGCGCCGGCCGAGGGTGCATCGGCGCCCAGGGCCTCCGCCATGGCCCGCTGGTGACCGAGAATAAAATCGGCGATATGGCGGCTGATGGCGGCCTCGGCCTCGTAGGGAAGGCCGAATTCCACCACCGCCGAGCGCCGCTTGCGGGGGGCGGCCACCAGCTCCACGGGGGGAAAATATCCTTCCAGCACCAGGTCACGGACCTGTTGTCGCTGCAGCTCCACCGATCGGGCGCCGGCCAGTAGCTTGCTGCCGCCGCCGAGCACTGTCACCTTGCGACTGACCGGGGCCTCCGCCCCCAGCAGGGCTTCCTTGACCACCCGGGTCTGCTCCAGCAACTGCGACAGCCGGCCATAGCTCAGGCGGCCAGAGTCCAGCCTTTCGGTGCCGAGGGACCGCTCCACCTGGTGGGCCAGGGCCAGGTCGATATTGTCGCCACCCAGCATCAGGTGATTGCCGACGCCAATCCGGGTCAGTTGCGGCTGCGCCTGGCCCCGGTCGACACGAATCAGGGTCAGGTCGGTGGTGCCGCCGCCGACATCGCAGACCAGCAGCAAACGGCTCTCCGCCGGCAGTTGGCCATGGCTGGCGAGCCAGTCGTAACAGGCGGCCTGGGGTTCCTCCAGCAGGCGCAGCTTGCCCAGTCCCGACAGCCTGGCTGCCTCCAGGGTCAGGGCCCGGGCGCCCTCGTCAAAGGATGCGGGCACAGTGATCACCAGGGTCTGGCGCTCCAGGGGAAAATCGGGGAACTGGTGGTTCCAGGCGGACCGGACATGGGCCAGGTACCAGGCGCTGGCCTGCACCGGCGAGATTTTGGGCACGTCGCCGACATCGCCCCAGGGCAGGATCGACGCCTGGCGATCGACTCGGTCGTGGGACAACCAGCTCTTGGCGCTGGTCACCAGCCGGCCGGGGGTTTTCTGTCCCAGTTCCCGGGCCAGTTGCCCGATAACGACGCCGTAGCGGCCGTTGTCGCCATCGACAAAGGGAGAGGCCCAGGGCAACCGGACATCAGCATCGTCCAGTTCCCCGGGGCCGTGGAGGTAGCAGACCGAGGGCAACAGCGGCCGCCCGGCCACCTCCCCCGGCGCCACCAGTTGCGGCACCGGGAACAGGCTGACCGGCGCGTCCGGTTGCGCCGTGTCCGCGTAGGCGACCACCGTGTGGGTAGTGCCCAGGTCTATGCCGATCAGGTATCTTGTCATCGCCGTGGGCCGGTTTTCAGCTGCTGGCTCCGTCGCTACCGGAATCAGGCGGCTGATGACTCCCTGACATTGAATTCCACCTGCCAGCGACCGCTGTTATCGGAGGTGACTGCTTCCAGCTGCAGGGTGCCGACTTCAGTGACCTTGGCGGTCAGTTTGACCGGCACCACTTCACCCACCTTGCGGCCCTCGGCGGGCAGATTGACCTCGATCGGCTCCTGCTCCACCAGGTCGGAATTGGGCAGGATTTCAAAGGACGCCCCCACCGGGTCGTCCCGGCGAACACTGGAACCGAAGAAGCGGAAACGCACCGGCTCACCCACCACCAGACCCACTTCCTGGGTCGGCAGCGGCGCCCTGTCGCCCTCCTCCATGCCGAACGGGGCAATGCAGATGGCATTGAGGGGTGGCTCCATGCCGGGAATGGCGGGCATGGCGCTTTCGATGCCCACGTAAAAGGAACTGGCCAGACCGCCGCGAATGCGCACGCCCCGGCCGGACTGGACATAACCGTAGTAAGCCGCACCGCGACCCACTGCCAGGTCCAGATCAACACCTTCCAGCAGGCTTACCGGTTCGGCGCCCGCCTCCTCCAGCCAGCTGTCGATAACCTGGTTCAGGCGCTCCGCCAGTACCGGTGATTTCAGGGCGCCGCCGTTGAACAGCAGTGTCGTCGGCTTGATGAAACCTTCGGTATTGACCTCGAAGCCGCTGAGTTTTTCCGCGGCGTTGGCCTGCCGGCTGAGGAAGCTGGCCAGGTGCCGGGTAATGGCCGGGTCCTGGGCATAGGGCAGACCGACACTGGTCAGTGCGCCCCGGGACCGCGATGTCGGGTGCTCGGTGACCGCCACCCGGGGGAAGAAGCCCTCGATCAGGGATTTTTCCACTTCCTCGCGGGTCAGTTCCGTGCGCAGGCTGCCGCCCAGCAGGCTGGCGCCCCTGGAGGGCACGACGATGGGCACAACGTCGACGTCCTGGTCTGAGAGTAACTGCTCCTTGGCGCTGCGGCAGGCCTGGGTGATGCCCTGGATCTGCCAGGTTTCCAGTTGCTTGCCTTCCGCCGCCAGCTTGGCGCGAATGGAGTAGGCCAGGGCCAGGTCCATGTTGTCGCCACCCAGCAGGATATGGTCGCCGACGGCAACCCGCTGCAATTCCAGGTTGCCGTCCTGTTCGGTCACCGCCATCAGGGACAGGTCGGTGGTGCCGCCACCGATATCCACCACCAGGATGACATCGCCCAGGGAAACCTGGTCACGCCATTTCTCGCCGTGGTTCTGAATCCAGCTGTAGAGTGCCGCCTGGGGCTCTTCCAGCAGGGTGAAATTGTCGAGTCCGATGCTGTTGGCGGCTTCAACCGTCAGATTGCGGGCCGCCGGGTCGAACGAGGCCGGCACGGTGATGGTGACTTTCTGTTCCAGGAACGGTTGTTCCGGGAAAGCCTGGTCCCAGGCGTCTTTCAGGTGCCGCAGGTACTGGGCCGAGGCCTCCAGGGGCGAAACTTTTTTCACGTCCTCGGGAGCGCCCAAGGGCAGAAATGCCTTGCGACAGTCCATGCCGGCGTGGCACAGCCAGCTCTTGGCGCTGGACACCAGTCTGATCGGGGTCTTGACCCCCTTGCTGCGGGCGAAATCGCCGCCGATGTACTGGGTGTGACCGCCCCAGGGCAGGGACTTGTCGGCGTCGCCGAGTTCATCGGCATGGGGTATGTAGAGAAAAGAAGGCAACTGCTTCAGGCTCTCCACCTGACCCGGCCCGGTGAGCTGGGGAACGGGCAGCACCTGTTCGTCCAGTTCGTCCCCTTCCGGGGTTTCGAGATCGACGTAGGACAGTACCGAATGGGTGGTACCGAGGTCGATACCAATAGCGTATTTTGCTTGACTCATAATTCCACCTCCGCGGGGGCAAGAATATTGAGGTTATGGCCTTCCACCAGCTGTGGCAGCCTGGTGGCGGTGACTTTCCAGCCCGGGTGCACCAGGGTGCCGGTAAAGGGGGGCTGGCCGGTGAGATTACCGGTGAGCCGGTATTCGGCGGCATCGAAGCCCGCCTCCAGAATCACTTTTGACTGTTCCCCGGCATCGCTGACAGGGGTAAGACTGAAGTGCTCGCTGACCACCTTGCGGCAGCCCTCGTGCACCACCCGGGCGGCGGCGCCGATATCGGCATCGCCATAGCCGGCCAGGTCTTCCTGGACAAAATCGATCAGCCGGGCTTCCTGCTGCAGCAGGGACAACAGCTGCAGTGCCGATTCCGGCAGGGTATCCACGACCCGGGCCGTTTTCTCGGGCAGTGCACTCTCCGGCGTGGCTCCCACCTTCTGGGCGCTGGCCCTGTGGACCGCGCCGGCGAACTCGGCATCAAAAATGTAGCGGAACAGCACGACCACTGAGCACAGCAGCCGTACAAAAAAATTGGGGGTTGTTGTCTTCATCATTCAACCTGCGTGTATGGGATCCTGGATCCACGGTTTCAATAGTCCGGGTGAACCCTGACAGAGATTGTGCCCGCCCGGATTCAGGGCAGGACAAACTGTGCTGGCCGACCCGGCGACCGACATTGTCAATCGTGGCGCCATTTTATGGTGCACCGCACCAAATGCCAAGGGGCCCGATGGAATTTCTGTAATTTTCTTTCATTTTTACTTTCAGGCCCGAAGGCTCCAGGGCCGATATCAGCCCCGGGCGGGATCAGCCCCGGGCGGGATCAGCCCTGGGCGGGGGGTCCGAAGGGTTTGAACACCAGAATCAGCTTGGGCAACAGCGCCAGGGCGCCCAGAAGCGCCATCAGCATGGCCACACCGGTGAGAAAACCGAAATAAATTGACGGAATGAAATTGGACACCGACAGGATCGAAAAGCCGAAGACAATGATGATGGAGGTGTAGAACAGCGCCCGGCCGATGCTGCCGTGAGCCCGGTGCATGGCCGCCAGGTAGTTGCGATCCTCGGCAAATTCCACCTTGAACCGGTGGATGTAGTGAATCGAGTTATCGACGCCGATACCGACCGTGATGGAGGCGACGGTGATGGTCATCATGTCCAAGGGCACGCCGGCCAGGCCCATGCCACCCAGCACCGCCATGGCCGCCAGCAGGCTGGGGGTAATCGCCAGCAGCGACACCTTGACCGACCGGAACAACACCAGAAACATCACCATGATGCCGAGAAAGACCGCCCCCATGGTCAGTATCTGGGAGCGATACAGGCTCTGCAGCATGTTGTTGTAGAGCACCAGCAATCCGGAAAAGCGGTACTGATCCTTATCCAGGCCCATTTCATTGGTCATGAAACGGTTGATCTGCGCCAGCAGGTCGGCCCGTTTCAGATCGGAGGCGGTTTCCACCGTGCGCATGCTCACCCGGGTTTCACCCAGCTTGTCGTCCAGATAGGGCGCTACCAGCAGATCCCGAATCTCCGGCGACAGGCTCTGCCGGGCAAAGGCCAGCTCAAAGTCATTCATGCGGTGGCCGGTGAGTTCGTTGGCGACGTCAAACAGGGTGACCAGTGACGACACCTTGCCGATCTCGGGCAGGGATTCCAGGTAATTGTGCAGCTTTTCCAGGTCGTCCAATCCGGCCCGGGCAAACCAGTAACTGTTGCTGTTGCCATTGTTGGCAGCTGGTGCTGTACCGCCGGCGGCAGGCTCGCCGCTGTCAGCGCCAAAAGGATCGTCGCCGGCAAATGGATCATCGGTGGCGAAGGGGTCGTCCGCAGCAGAGGGTGCCTCAGTGGCAAAGGGATCTTCAGCGGCGAAGGGATCGTCCTCCGAACCGTATTCCCCGGACCCGGCGTCAGTCTGTGCGTCACCGTAGGCGTCCTGGCCGTCCAGGGTATCCGCCCGGGCACTGTTGCCCCCGGCGGAGGACGCCGGCGCCTCCGGTGTCGGTGCGGCAACCGCCGGTTGCGGCGCCCGGATGACGATATCGAATGGTGTGGTGCCGCCGAGGTTGGCGTCAATGACCGCCAGGCCCTGGTGGATTTCGGTATCGGAGCGGAAATAGTCGATAAAGCGGTTGTCCACCTGCAGCCTGGCAATGCCGACAACGGATGCCACCGCCACCAGGCTGCTGATCACCAGCACCAGGGTGCCGTGGCGCTCGGTAAACGCGGAGAACTTCAGGGTAAAGGGGGTGTCCTCCGAGACCCGGTGCCTGACCGGCTTTTTACCCCAGAGCAGAATGCCGGAGGGGATCAGTACGAACACCAGGACAAAAGCCACGGTCAGGCCAATGGTCATCATCCAGCCGAAATCGATCACCGGCCGGATATCGCTGACCACCAGGGAGACAAAGGCCACCATGGTGGTCAGGGCGGTATACAGACAGGGCTTGGTCATGGTCGCCACGGTATTGCTGACCAGCTCGAACTGGGGGGCGTCCGGGTTTTTCCAGTGATATTCCCGGTAGCGGACAATCAGATGGATGGTCAGGGCCATGGTGATGACCAGCAGCACCAGGACGAAATTGGAGGAAATGACCGTCAGGCGCCAGTCGGCCCAGCTGAGACCACCGAGCATGATCAGCAGGGTCAGCAGACAGGAGGCCAGGGGCAGGAGCACCCAGCGCAGCTGCCGGAAAATGGCGGTCAGGGCCAGAATGATAAACACCACCACGCCGGCACCAAAATATTTCATATCCCGGGCCACGTAATCCACCATATCGGCGGTGATCATGCTGGGGCCGCCGAGGAAGAGTTCGGCCCTGTCCCGGTAACGGTGCATCAGGTTGCGCACGGCATCCACCCGCGCCCGTTCCACCACCGCTTTTGCCGTGCGGTAATTGAGATAATCCTCGGTAATCTGGTCCAGTTCGATCTGTTGTTCCGGCGTCAGCCCCTGAGTATCCCGCTGCAGGCGCAGGGCATCCCGGTGGCGCACCATGTTCAGGGCTTTTTCATCCACTTCAAAGCTGGCCAGGATACCCGTGGTCTCGCCATCCGGCCCGAGAATCAGGTGACGGTAAACGGGTGAGGTCAGAAATTCCTTTTTTGCCGCCTCCCGGTCGACACCGGCCGTCAGCAGGGTTCTCGGTTCATCCTTGAGCTCGGCTACCCCGATTTTCGGGCTGAACAACAGCGGCAGGTTGACGATGGATTGCACCCCGATGACGCCGTCGACGCCGGCCAGTTCCTCGGTCAGCTGTTTCAGGGTCTGCAGGTTGGCATCGTTGAACAGATCCCCCTGACGGGGTTTGAACGTGACCACCAGGAAATCGGTGCTGCCGTAGCGCTGGCTCAGGGACCGGTAGTAGTCCAGGTCGGTGTCGTGCTCCAGGGTCAGTGAATCCGCCGAGGCATCGATCTTGAAGTTCGGCAATCCGAGGGCCATGGCCACGGCCAGGAGAATAACCACGGCGATGGCTGCCAGGGGATGCCGCAGCACCAAACGCTCGTACCAGGCTTGTAAAGGCATTGTCATAGGGGGTCCGAAGTGAAAGTGTCCGAAGTGTGAGTGTCCGTAGAGAATCCGTACAGAAAAAGTCCGAAATGAAAAAAGCCGGTAAAAGAAAACCAGTAAACGAGAGTCCGGAAATAGAGCGTCCCAAGGTTGAATTTACAGAGGCTGGTACAACGAAAACAGGCTGGGCATAAGAAGGTGGCTATTATGCGGTAATTGCCGGCTATTCACTAGAGCCGGATGGCGGTCGCTGGCGATCCAGGTGCCCCAACTGCCGCGACGGAGCAATTTCGTCCCTGACCCGCTGCTTCAGCAGCCTGGCATCGGGAAAGCCGCCGTCCCGCTTTCGATCCCAGACCAGCCTGTCACCGACCCTAATGGTGAACATGCCGGCGACCGCTGACGGTCGCAGACTGACCTCCAGCAGCTCCTCGGAAAAGGTGTAGAGCAACTCCTGGGCCATCCAGGCGGACCGGGGCAGCCAGTGGCAAGCGGGGCAATAGGTGATAATGACAGCGGGTTTTTCAGCCATGGTGATTGATCCTTCACAGGGGACAATGATAGCCGAGTCGTTACTGCCGGCGCCAATTGGCTTTTTTTCCACTTAACAGGGTGTTGAAAAATTAACAGGGTGTTGAACAAGTTGTCCTAACTTTTTCAAACCACGCAAACGATAAAATTCGATTTTTCGTTTGCTCACAAAATCATTGACTTACCTGTCATTGATTTTGCCGGCACATCCATGTACCGGACCAGGCTGCACAAAAACGGTGTTTTTCAACAGCCTATTTAAACAAAAAAAACGGGGGTTGTTGGCCCCCGTCAATCACTGCTACAACTACTGCTACTACTCGGTGAAAATCCGGATTCAGGAATCATCTCCGCTGGGCTTGGTGCGTTTTTCCATACGCATTTCCCGGTGTTCCTGCCTGCGCTCTTTCATACTCTCGTGCCAGGCCTGCTTTTTGGCTTTCTGCTCGTCGGTGAGCAGTGCGTCAATAGCATCCCGGGTCTGCTTGCCGTGCAACATCAGGTCCACCTTTTTGTCCGCTGCTTCCCTGGCCAGCTTTCGAACCGTTTTTTCAGATTCGCCCTGTTGCAGAGCCTCGCGAACCGCCTTTCTCGCTTCCCGGGCGGCCTTGTGCAGTGCCTTGCCTTCCTCCCGGGAGGATTGCATGATCGTCTGGATTTTTTCCTGCTGCTCGGCAGTCAATTCCAGTCGCTCGGCCATCCGTTCAAAATGCTCGCCATCGCCCTTACCCTGGTGGCCGTGATAGCCGCCCATGTCGTGCTCACCCCGGCAATCGCCATGGTGGCCAGGACCAGGACCGGGGCCAGGCCCCTTGCCCCAGCCTTCCGCCTGAAGACTGCCGGCGCCGAGCAGGGCGGCCGTGCAAAGGCCGATAAGGCCGACTTTTTTCCATTGATTTTGTGCGTTCATCGCCATGTCTGTGACTCCTGTTGGGTTTTCGATTGCTGTGATGCCAGTCTAGCCAGTCACCGTGCAAAAGGGTGTATAGGCTGGGTAACAGTATGTAAAGAACGGTAAAAGCCGGGCCAAGTCCCGCCTGGTCATTGGCGGTTTATGCGAAGATTGCCGTATCAGAACACCATAGATGGCCGCCATGTATCCCGTATTAATTGTCGATGACGATACCGAACTTTGCGAGATGTTGCGGGAATACCTGCAACCGGAAGGATTTGCCCTCGATGCTGTCCACGATGGCGAAACCGGTACCGACATGGCGATCAGGGGTAATTACCAGGCTGTTGTCCTGGATGTCATGCTGCCACGCAGGAACGGTCTCGATACACTCAAGTCCATACGCCGGACCTCCCGCATCCCGATTATCATGCTGACCGCCCGGGGTGAGGATATCGACCGTATTCTCGGCCTGGAAATGGGCGCCGATGATTACCTGCCAAAGCCGTTCAACCCCCGGGAACTGGCGGCCCGGCTACGGGCCATACTGCGCCGCAGTGACCGGGATACCGGTTCGGGCGACTGTCTGACATGCGGTGACCTCGAGGTATTTCCCGGGTCTCGCAGAGCTGTTTACCGGGGCGAGGAACTGGATCTGACCAGCACCCAATACACTATCCTGGAATTGCTGGCGCGGCAGGCGGGCAGTCCGGTGAGCAAGGAGACCCTGTCGGAAAAGGCCCTGGGACGCAAACTCAGTCGCTACGATCGCAGCATCGACATGCATATCAGCCACCTTCGAAAAAAGCTCGGTCAGCCGGATAACGAGGACTGCATCCAGACCGTGCGCGGACTGGGATACCAGTTGGTGAAATAATGGGCCGTCTGTTCTGGAAAATTTTTATCTGGTTCTGCCTGGCCCTGGCGCTGATTACCACGGCCGTCGGCTGGGGGGTCAAGCTCTACGTGGAACTGGCCGAAGACGAATACCGGCAGGAAGTCCCCGCCACCCAGGCAACGGCGCTGACCGTGGCCATCGAGCAAAACGGTATCGACCATGCCCGGGAATTGCTGAACAAACTGGCGAGTGAATCCAGACGGCCCCTGTTTATTCTCGACGATCAGGGCCGGGATATTCTGCATCGCCACCTGCCGCCTCGTCTGGAGTTGATGGCCATCAAGGGCATGGAGAAATCGGACCGGTTTATCATCCGCGAGGCTATCGCGCCCTCGGGGCAACGGCTTCGGGTCGTCGTGCCCAGGTTCGGGGGCTGGAAACCTCACCACCCGAAAATGCCCAGGGCGCCGGTCTGGTTGAGTATCAGTATTGCCTTGTTTATCGGTCTGCTGGTCTGTTTCTGGCTGGCGCGTTATCTGTCAAGACCGGTAGCCGGCCTCAGTCGCGCCAGTCGGGCCCTGGCCGATGGCGACCTGGACTCCCGGGTGGGCAGCCTGGGTGGCCGTAAGGATGAAATTGCCGATCTTGCCAGGGATTTTGATGCCATGGCGGAGCGCATCCAGCATCTGCTGCAATCCCAGAAGCAATTGCTGAGCGATATTTCCCACGAGTTGCGTTCACCCCTGGCCCGATTGCAGGTGGCTATCGCCCTGGCTCGCCGTCACAGTGACGGTGGCGACTCACTGGCGCTGGACCGGATTGAACGGGATGTGGAGCGGATGGAGACGCTCATCAGCGAACTATTGACGCTGTTCCGGCTGGATTCGACGGATGCCGTGCCCCTGGACCAGGTGATCGATCTGGCAGCATTCCTGGAAGGACTGGCGGAAGACAACAGGCTAGAAGCCGGTGCCAAGGGCTGCCGGATCAACCTGAACATTCAGGGAGAATTGCGCCTCAAAGGCAACGCCGAACTGCTGCGCCGGGCCTTCGAGAACACCATTCGCAATGCCATTCACTACACCACAAGCGATACCGTTATCGACATAGAGGCCCGACAGGAGGAGGCCGCTGCACTGACCGTCACTGTCTGTGATCGGGGTCCGGGGGTTGAGGAAACTGCACTGGCGACCCTGTTTGACCCCTTTGTCCGCACCGACAGCGCCCGGGAGCGTCGAACCGGCGGTTACGGCCTCGGGCTGGCCATTGCCCGGCGGGCGATCGAAATTCACCGGGGTACCATTGCCGCCATGAATCGAACGGATGGCAAAGGCCTGTGCATTCTCATCCGGTTGCCGACCACGGGAACAGCCGGTGGTGGCAGTTCCAGGGACTGATTTTGCAAACGCTCCTGTTTCTGCTGCTACGACCAAAACGTAATCTCAATCTGCAAGGCACTGGATATTACTTTTAATGGAGTTAAAATCCCCTCATTAGACCATCTGCTGCCGGTAGCACCCCGGCGCCATTGTTTACATCCAATTAGCCCCCAACCGCAACCTTCTAAAGACGGCGTGCATGTGTTCTAATAACCGCCCCGCGAAACCACTATAAAATTTGAAGGAGAGACTCATGCGTGAAGTAGTAATAGTAGCTGCACAACGCACGGCGATTGGCAACTTTCTTGGCACCCTGTCCGGACTGTCCGCAGACAAGCTCGGCACCACTGTCATCAAGGCGCTACTCGATAAAACCGGTGTTGCCCCGGACCAGGTTGACGAGGTCATACTCGGTCAGGTGCTCGTCGCCGGCCATGGGCAGAATCCTGCCCGCCAGGCATCGGTTAACGCCGGCCTGCCCAGCACCACTCCCGCCATGGGCGTCAGCAAGGTTTGCGGGTCCGGCCTCAAGGCCACCCATCTTGCCGCTCAGTCCATCGCCCTTGGCGATGCCGATATCGTTATCGCCGGAGGCCAGGAGAGCATGAGCCAGTCCGCCCATGTCCTTATGGGCAGCCGCAACGGCGTCAAAATGGGCGATTGGAAAGCCCTGGATACCATGCTGTCCGACGGCCTGATCGATGCTTTCAACAACTACCACATGGGCATCACCACTGAAAATATCTGCGACAAGTACGGCATCAGCCGTCAGGAACAGGACGAATTTGCCGCCGGTTCCCAGAACAAGGCTGAAGCCGCGCAGAAAGCCAACAAGTTTGACGATGAAATCATTGCGGTGGAAATCCCCCAGCGCAAGGGCGATCCCGTGGTGTTCAAGGTGGACGAATTCCCGAAACATGGCAGCACGGCTGCCGGACTCGGCAAGCTGCGTCCCGCCTTCAAGAAAGACGGCTCCGTGACCGCAGGCAACGCTTCCGGCCTCAACGACGGCGCTGCCGCCGTGCTGATGATGAGCGCGGATAAGGCCAAGGAACTGGGTCTGAAGCCCCTGGCCCGAATCAAGGCCTATGCCAATGCCGGTGTCGATCCCACGATCATGGGTACCGGCCCGATTCCCGCGGTACAACGTTGCCTGAAAAAAGCTGGCTGGACCGTGGATGACCTGGATCTGATCGAGGCCAACGAGGCCTTTGCCGCCCAGGCCATCTCCGTCAACCGCGAACTCGGCTGGGATACCTCCAAGGTCAATGTCAACGGCGGTGCCATCGCCCTGGGCCACCCCATTGGTGCCTCTGGCTGCCGCATCCTGGTCACCCTGATCCACGAAATGATCAAGCGGGACGCCAAGAAAGGCATGGCCACCCTGTGTATCGGTGGTGGCATGGGCGTCGCCCTGGCGATCGAACGCTGACAGTCGCTACACCGCTCTTAAAAAGGCCGGGCAATGCCCGGCTTTTTTTATAGTCAACATACAGGGCGGTGGCCATAAAATACAGGCCGTAAACCGGCCTTAAAACGGGTTGTTATTACCGTTTTGCAATACCCTGATCAGGTTGGCGTCGAGCTTGCCATCGACCGCGAGGCCATTCTCGGCCTGGAATTTTTTTACGGCCCGAATGGTTTTGCTGCCGATCAGGCCGTCCACCGGACCGGGGGCATAACCCAGTTCAGTCAACCGCTGTTGAATCAACTTTACCTCGGCATTGCTGAGGGCGCGATTCAAATCCTGCAGCCACTGGTTGAATTCGCTTTCCAGCCTGGCAAAGGACCGACCGGCCGCATTTTCCGTCAGGCTGATCATGTCGGCGCTGGCATTGCCGGACAGCCGGGAGACCTTCTGATCCCTTATCGCCCGGTAAACGGCCTCCAGCAGGTCATTGTCCTGCAGGTAGAGAATCCAGTATCGCGCCAGGGCATGATTCACAGCCTGCTGCTTCATCGATCGATGTTCGGCGTCAAATTGCGCCCAGTTCATTCCCAGCAACTCGGCAATCCCGGGCTCTCCGCGCCAATATCGCTGCAGAACCTCACCTCGCCAGTTGGGCAGACCGCGAAGGAAATCCCCTTCCTGGCGGGAGACTTCGTACAGGGCCGCCAGCCCCTCATCGAGCCAGGGTGGCGCATCGCCAAAATAGGTTCTGACCAGCAAGTGGGTCAACTCGTGTTTCAGCGTGCCCACATTGGGACCGGTGACCACGGCAGACAGACTGAGATCATTCTGAAAGGAATAGCCGATAGCGCCTTCGCCGACTTTCAATCCATGTAATTTTTCCCCCTGTTTTCTCAAGCTCCAGGCATCCGGTACCAGATAGACACTGATCAGGGATTGCGGGGGACGGATATCGAAACTCTGGACCTCAAACTGCAGGGCGCTTTCCAGAAGCCCGGCGATATAGTGCAGGTCCGAGTCTGCATGATCGCTGAGGCTGCCGAGGACAAAGTGGGTGGCTGCATGGACCCGGGCCCTGTTGCCCAGCCGTTGTTGCATGGCCGCCACCGCTTCAGCGGCCTGATCCTGATTGAACAATCTGGCGGCGAGTTCCTGTTGCGGGATTTCCATAACGGCTTCCAGGGGATCGCCGCCGATGGCGCGATTCTGGCCACCAATCCAGTAAAACATCTTGCCTCGAACGCCGGCATCGCCGCCACCGGTGGAGCGGTTGGTGAGAAAGGCAATCTGCACCGGCTGTGTCGGCGTTCGGCACTGACGTCGCTCATTTTCTACGGTTACCCTGTTGGCTTCTGACAACTGGTAGCGCTGCAAAATATGCTGGAAAAACTGCTCCCCCAGGTCCTCGTCACCGGGATTGCGGCACAGGCTGGTGGCCAGCAGGTAATCGACCTCCACGTTCCTGCCAAAGATATCATCGCGAAAAGCCAGCAACTCGGTAATCACTCTCGGGTAATCCCGGTCGACCCAGAATTGCTTGATTTCTGCCAGGGTCGAGGCATTTGCGGCGCTCGAACCCAGGGCACAGACCAGACTTGCAAGGAGTATGCGAATTGTCATTGTGCGTTCTCCTGGGGTGCATGCTCCTGAGATGCCTGATCCCGGGGTGCGTTCTCCGGTCCCTCGCTACCCTGGCTCTCCTGCCCGTGCTTTTTCCTGATCTGATCAATCAGGGACTGCAATTGAGTACCGTCCTGGCGGCTGGCGGCACTATTGCCGTTTTCCGTCTGTAACGGCTTCGGGGTGGACATTGGGGGGGTACCCGAGGTAATGGATTCAATATTCAGGTAGCTGGGCACGTCACTGACCTCTATTGGCCGATGAACAATGATGGTCACCAGCATCAGAAAAGTTCCCAGCACCGCCAGCACGATGCCGGGCGACTGGGTGGCGAGGGTCATTTTCAGACTGGCCTGCTGCAGTGCCAGCCGGGTAGCCAGGGGATCGGCAACCTTCCCGGATTCCGGCTTCTGACCGGAATCGGAATTATCCGGCCCGACAGACAACGAAGTGGGCTGATCCGTGAGCTTGCCCAGAATAAAAATCGCGCCGATGAATGCCAGCACCATGCCGCTGATAAAACCCAGGTATCGCACCCAGGTACGGGACATCAGCAGAACATTGGCCTGGTGGTATCTCTGTTGCAGGGTCTGGAACTCCAGCAGCACCAGGGTATCCCACTGGTGCTCGACAAAACTGGATTGAAGATAGCCCCTTTGTGGAGAGTCCTTATGTGAAGAGTCCCGCAGCAGGATTTCATCGCTTTTCAACAACGGCGCATTGTCAATTTTTTCATTGAGCAGAAACAGCTGATAGATGGTGGCCACAAAAAAGAAAATCGCCAGCACCAGTACGACGCCGACCATCACCGGCAGCAGCCGGTGTTGCCAAAGATCCAGCATGGACGGTTTTGGAGAAGCCTCCCGGCTCATGGTTGACCCCCAGTTCTTATTTTCCCGTTGTCGCAATTCCGCCCTGATCGGCGAATGCCGTTGTCGTCATGGCGACCCGACGCATTATAGCCCTGACAGCTGGAAGCGAAAAAAGGAACTTACGGCCTCGATGCCAGAATGTCTGTACTGCCGTTGACGATCCCGGCTGCTGACATTGAAAACCGGCAATTGCCCGACAGGAATTGCGGGCCGGAACCTGAGAGACCAGAATTTGAGCGACTATGACTTCTGAGAATTTGACTTGAGAGAAAACCCCTGCCGTCGCCATTACCGGGTATTGGATTGCATTAGCCCTATTTAATCCAGATCTGCTTGCAGTTGACGAATTCCCTTATGCCCTGGGGACCCAGCTCCCGGCCGTAACCCGAGCGCTTGATGCCACCGCTGGGCAGGCGGGGGTCGGTCTTGACGATACCATTGACTGCCACCTGGCCGGCATTGAGGCGGTCGGCGGCGACTTGCGCCCGCTCCGCATCGCTTGTCCAGATACTGGCTCCCAGACCGTAGTCGGTATTGTTGGCCAGGGCCAGGGCCTGCTCGAAACTGGCGGCACTGCAGACCACCATCACCGGGCCGAAGGTTTCTTCCCGGAATGCGCACATGCTTTCTGACACTCCCGTCAGCAGCGTCACCGGATAGAAGAAGCCGTTTTCAGCGGGCTTTTCCCCGCCCATGAGACAGTTAGCGCCCGCCGCCACCGTTTCTGTCACCTGCCGGTGCAGGTTGTCGCGCAGGTCCTCCCGGGCTATGGGTCCAATATCGGTGTCCGGGCGGGTCGGATCCCCCAGCCTGAGCCTGGACAGGCGGGTTTGCAGCCGCTGGACAAATTCATCGTGAACAGACGCCTCGACAATAATGCGCTTGGCTGCGATACAGGACTGGCCGGCGTTGATAATGCGCGACAGGGTAACCACATCAGCAGCCCGATCCAGGTCGGCGTCGGCCAGAACAATACAGGGATCGGACCCTCCCAGTTCCAGCACCGAAGGCTTGATTTCCGCGCCGGCCAGCCCGGCCACCCTGCGCCCGGCAGCACTGGAGCCGGTAAATGACACGGCCGCGATGCGCGGGTCGCGAATAACGTCCTCCACTGCCGGCGTCGCCAGGGGCAGGTTGACCATGATGTCGTCGGAGACTCCGGCGCCGGCAAATACCTCGGCAATGGCTGCAGCGCAGCCCGGCACGTGGGGATCGTGTTTCATGACGCAGGTATTGCCGGCCATCAGCGCCGGCGCCAGGTAGCGAAATGCCAGCCACAGGGGCGCATTCCAGGGCAGGATGCCAAGCAGGGTGCCCAGGGGCTGATAGCAGACATAGCTGAGGCTGGCGTCGGAGGGCAATTCCTCCCTGGCGAGGAATTCGCCGGCATGCTCGGCATAGTAATCGGAACACAAGGCGGCCTTTTCCACTTCAGGTTCGCCCTCCTTTATGGGCTTGCCCATTTCCTCGGCCATCAGCACCGCCAGGGAGGTCTTCCGCCGGCGCAACTCGGCGGCGACGGCGCGCAGCAACTGCCCGCGCTCCGAAAAGCTTTTATCCCGCCAGTCAGCAAAAGCCCGGTGGGCGTCGCCAATGCGCTCACTGGCCTGCTGTGCACTCATTGTCGGGTAATCGGCGATTTTCTCACCGGTGGTGGGATTGGTTACTACCAGCATGCTGACTCCTGATTGACGATTACTTGACTTGCTGATCAAGTTCCTGGGGTTGTTTGGCCGCCGCAGGCTGACCGCCCTGTTTGCCGGCCCGGGTCTTTTCCGACGCTTTGCCCGGCCGCGACGGGACCGCGGCCACCGGTGACGAGCCAACCTGATCCGGCTTCACCGTGAAGTCCCGATCGAGGCTGAAAAACGATTCGCAACCCTCGTCCGTTATGCGGATGGTGTCGGAAATACCGCAGGTTTTGTCACCGTCGACTCCCCACATCCAGGGAATGATATGGAAGGTCATGCCCTCCTCCAGCACCGCCGACTCACCCTGCTTGAGACTGACGATATAGCCCTCGTCCCAACTGGGGGGAAAGGCGATGCCAATGGAATAGCCGGAACGGGTGATCAGGCGGGCGCCGATGCTGTTGTCGGAAATAATATTGCGCACCAGGTTGTCGACATCCGAGACCGTCATCCCCGGCTGCACGTAGTCGTGCAGGGATTCCAGTGCGTATTTCATTTTTTCCTGGGCCATGTACATGGAGTCCGACAGTTCACCGAGAATAACGGTACGCATCATGGCGGTATGGTAACGTCGGAAGCAGCCACCCACTTCAAGGAATATATGCTCACCGGGTTGAACGGTACGGCCCTCCCAGGTGGCGTGGCCGATCATGGAACGGGGACCGGAGGTGACATAGGGCATCACCGCCGGCGGTTCGCCACCGGCGCGAAACATGCCGGCGCTGATGGCCGCACCGATCTCGTTCTCGGTTACTCCCGCAGCACAGGCTTCGATACCGGCGCGCATCCCGGCCTCGGTAGCGACTGCCGCCTTGCGCATCAGCTCGATTTCCACTGCCGACTTGCGGATACGTCCCTGCTCGACGATGCCAAAGCAGTCCAGCAGTTTGCCCCCGGTCATCGCAGTGTGAATACAATCCTGGTGGTAGGCGGGAAAGAAATAACTGTTGCGTTCGTAGCCGATACGCTTGTTGGCCAGGCCAAATTCCTTGAGGGCATCCACCAGCATCTGGATGGCGTCGCCGGTATCCGGGTAGGGCCGGGTGCGCTCCACCCAGGTGCGGGCGATGACGTTGGACTCTTCCAGAGCCCGGGTAATCATGAACGGCTCCTGGTCCAGGGGCACCACCAGGGCCTGGAAAAAGGAATAACCGGTGGTCTGGTAATCGGTCAGGTACATGATGTTTTCCGGGTCGGAAATCACCACCGCGTCCAGGCGCCGCTGCTCGATGCGGGCGCGCAACGCATCCAGCCGGCGCTGGTATTCCTCAAACGGGAAAGTCATATCATCGCGCTGTCTCATGCGGCCTCCATTACCTGTTCTGTTGTTGACACCAGAATCTCCAGGCCCTGTTCCAGGTCGGCATCGGGAATGGTCAGGGGTGGAATCAGCTTGACTACTCGCCCGCCAGTACCGCAGCTGGCGATCAGCAAGCCGGCCTCAAAACAGCGATCCACGATTGCCCGGGCCCGGTCGCCGTTGCCGACATCGAGACCGAAAATCATGCCCTTGCCCCGCACCTCGATTTGCCCGTGGCGCTCCGCCAGGGGCGCCAGGGATTGGGCCATGGTTTGCTGGTTTGCCTTGACCCTGGACATCAATTCCTCATCCTCGAAATAGGCCAGGGCCTCGCTGCCGGCGACAAAGGACAGGCCCTGGCCGCGAAAGGTGCCGGTGTGTTCGCCCGGGGACCAGTGCTGGTCAAATTCCGGTTTCACCAGGTTCATGGCCATCGGCGTACCCATGCCCCCTACCCCCTTGGCCAGGCAGATAATGTCCGGCACGATGCCGGCCTCATCAAAACTGAAGTAGCTGCCGGTGCGGCCGATTCCCACCTGGATATCGTCGACGATCAACAGCGCACCCACCTCCCGGGCCAGGTCGGCAAGGCCCTGCAGCCAGTCCGCGCTGGCGATATTGACACCGCCCTCGGCCTGGATGGTCTCCACCAGGAAGGCCGCCGGCGGCGTGATGCCACTGGAACTGTCACGGTAGAGGGCCCGCATCTGCTCCAGGCTTTCCAGGCCACAGCCCAGTTGGCAGTCGCGACAGATGGTCTCGCAGCCAAAGGGATAGTGGGCCACGTGCTCCAGGGGTATGCCGGCGGCACCGCGAAAATAGTTGTTGGCGGTGCAGGACAGGGACCCCAGGGTCATGCCGTGAAATCCGTGAGTGAAGGCGACGATTTCAGTGCGCCCTGTGGCTCTGCGGGCCAGCTTCAGGGCCGCCTCCACGGCATTGGTGCCGGTGGGCCCCATGAACTGCAGTTTGTGAGGCATGCCCCGGGGTTCCAGGATGGTTTTGACAAACCGCTCCATGAACCGGCGCTTGGCGGTCGTGTGCATATCGAGGCTGTGGGTGACCCCGTCCGACTGCAGATACTCGATCACCGCCTTTTTCATGCGTTCGTTGTTGTGTCCGAAATTGAGGACGCCGGCACCGGCAAAAAAATCGATATATTCCTTGCCGTCTTCATCAATCTGACGGGCATTGCTGGCCTTGTCGAATACCACCGGGTAAACCCGGCAGTAGGCGCGGATTCCGGATTCTCGCTCGTTAAAAATACTCATCTTTTCTCCTTATGTTGCTGTGGCCGGGTGCAGCTGATGTTCAATACAGAGTTACAACGTACCGCCAACCGGCCCGGTAAATTTCGGGTAATTCAGGGCAAAGGCGCGCCGACCAGGCGTGCGAATAATCCGGTGACTTCCGGAATCAGGCGGTCGTTGAAGTCGTAGTGGCTACTGTGAATCGGTACACCATGGCCCTTGCCGTCATCGGCGCCGATCAGGGTAAAAGCACCAGGTATCTGCTGCAGGTAGTAACTGAAATCTTCCGAGGCCATAACCGGTAACGGCAGTTGGCTATCCAGGGCCTGTTCCGCGGGCTGGCCACGCTGTTTTTGCCAGCATTGCCTCACCTTTTCCGCCTGCGGCGGGTGATTGATGGTGGCGTCATAGCGGGGCGAAATCTCGACCTTGCAGTCGACACCGTAACTGGTGGCCGTCTGCTGACTGACCTCGGTAATCAACCGGTTCACCAGGTCCCGGGTTTCGCGATCGGGGACTCGAATGCTGCCGCCAATCACTGCCTTTTCGGGAATCACCGTAGCCAGACTGGGGGCGACGATGGAGGTGACACTGACTACAGCCGCCCGTTGCGGCGGCAATCGACGGCTGACAATCTGCTGCAGCGCCAGGGTGATGGCGCTGGCTGCCAGCACCGGGTCGCGACAGAGTTCCGGCTGACTGGCGTGGCCGCCACTGCCGGTGATGGTCAGACTGAAGGTACCGTTGCCACACATGACAATGGAATCCGGACAGGCGACCCTGCCGAACTCCATGGCAGGCCAGTTGTGCCAGCCGTATATCTCGTCGACGCCGTCAAGGGCTCCCTCCTCGATCATTTTGCGGGCGCCGTGACCACCCTCCTCTGCCGGTTGAAACAGCAGGGTAACCGGCCCCGGCAACCGGTCCTCGCAATGCTTGAGCCAGCGGGCCGTAGCCAGCAATGTGGCGGTGTGGCCGTCGTGTCCGCATGCATGCATACAACCACTATTGGTAGACGACCAGTCAAGGCCGGTCTGCTCGGTGATGGGCAGGGCATCCATATCACCGCGCAGGGCGATATGGGGGCCGGACTTATCCCCGGGACCAGAGCTGCCGGGACTGGATTGACCCCGGGGGTTAAGACGGGCCAGGGTGCCGGTATCGGCACAGGATTGCCAGGGAATATCCAGCGCCGTCAGCCATTCCCGGACCCGCTTTGCAGTACGCGTTTCACGCCAGCTGAGTTCAGGATGTTGGTGCAATTCGTGACGCAGTGCCTGCGCCGATGTCATGGATTCTTGCCAGTAATCCGACATGGTCCTCCCGCTGCTGTCAAAAAATTATCTGCAATAACAATATTGATTACTTTCTGAATTTATTTTCATATTTTTTCAGGCAGAAAATTCGGCCTGGGATAACCCGGCTTTAAAGCCTTTATGAAAAATGTAACGTAGTTGTTTCCAAGGATGAAGACGTCAACCGGAACATACTACCGGCTTGGAGAGCTTTGTTCCAGCCTTGATATGCCCGGACTGCGCTCTCAGACTGGAGAGGTTCAATAGAATAATGCTTTAATAATAATATGTTACATGCGATCGACGGTCTGCCCTGCGGGGGCCGATTTTTTTATCACAGAGAAACTCAAAGGCATATTTGTACCGATCATCCCTTCTGTTTCAGGAGTTTCCACCTTCTGCCTCAGGAGTTGCTATTTAATTTTCTTCACTATTTTTGAAATTTTTTATTTCAATTCACGCCTTTCTTTTATCGCCAATAATTTTTTGATTGCAAAAAATTGATCTTAAAAAAATTTTCAGGCAGGTTATGTTCTCTTTAATGTCGGCTCGATAATTCCATATCCCAGATCTCAATTGCATTAAAATCGGCTTC
>QJWQ01000067.1 GCA_003235325.1 Gammaproteobacteria bacterium
TGATTGCGCCGTGGAAGCGGAACGGGCGAGCAAGGCCGGCGGCAAAATAGAGAAGGCCAAGATGTCCATCGGTCCCTACGGCTACATTGCTCTGGTGGTCGATACCGAAGGCAACATGATCGGCCTGCATTCGATGCAGTAGCCGGTTTGTCCGGCAACAAATAGGCGCTGGCCAGCCTGATGGCCCGCGCGATCATCGACAACGACCTGCGCTACAGCCGGCGAGTCACTGCCGATGATGCAAAGGATTTTGCCCATCCCGAAGATACGCTTTACCGCTTCCGTAAAACGATCGGCCATTTTTTTGAAGACGAGCTGTAAAGCCCCGTCTTCAGATCCTCTCCGTCCCTTTTGTTGCCTTTTTCCATTACTGGTTCAGGGCGGACTTTTAATGCTTGCTGCGGCACAGGGGTGCACAGCACACCGGTGCAAGGGCATGGAAACGCTCTCCCCTACTTACCCTTTCTGCCCGGAAATTGGCCCTGCCCAACTGTGCTGAGGATTCATTTCGTGTCCTGAAATTTTCACGTTCTGACTTGATCGGCATCAAGTCACTTAAACCTAAAGGTGAAATAGAGGTCCGGAATTGACCGGCATCAAATCATCCGAGCCTGGGCCGGACTATTTTTTTACCAGCTGAGTAAACTCAAGAAAGGACCCTGAGAACTATCCACCGGAATTTTCCTGGCCACCGGAAATGTACCTGGCAGCCAGCCAATGAGAAAACGCGAGGATTGTCACCAGATGTTCAAGACTCTGATTAAACTGCTTTTTACCTGCCTCCTGGGCCTATTCATTGCGATTGCGATGTACCCGGCGTATGGCTGGGATCCGGTGCCGGTCAAGGAGGACCCGCTGGTCAGAATGCCCGGCACCCAGCCTGCCAACGGCGTGAGCCTCGAATCGCCAAACCGCTGTCTCAATTGTCATGCCGGGTACTTCAGCGCCGGTGAGCCGGGTTTTAACTGGCAGGGGTCGATGATGGCACATGCGGCCCGGGACCCGATTTTCTGGTCGACCATGGTAGTCGCGGCACAGGACTCCATCTGGGCTGCCGGGCGGCCCAATGCCACCGACATCTGCCTGCGTTGCCACATGCCCAAGGGCTGGCTGGAGGGGCGATCGGACCCGACTAATGCCTCGGCAATGACCGGCAGCGACTTCGACGGCGTGCAATGTGACTTCTGCCACCGAATGTACGACCCCTTTTTCGCGACAACCTACGACGGCACCCGGGAAGGCAGCGACTGGCTGAACTACTGGGATGAAACCAATCTGAGCAGCACACCCTCGCAGCCGGCGGCGGATCTCACCCGCAGCGAAGACCAGGCGCAGGCGGGCGCCATCGACCTGTTCAACGGCCTGCCTTTCTTCAATTTGATCGGCCTGCCCCACAGCCTGACCTATACCGAAAACGGCGGTGGCCAGTATTTTGTCAGCTCCAATGCCGAGAAGCGCGCATCCTTTGCCGATGCGGACGCCCGCCACCGTATGCTTTACAGCCGCTACCACAAGAGCAAGTTTTATTGTTCCAGTTGCCACGACGTGTCCAATCCGGTCCTGGAGAACCTGACCAAGGGCTTTGATTATGACAACACCCTGCCGGGCGATGGCGTCACCGTGCTGCCGACGGAATCCGAGTCCGCTTTCTCCTATTTCCATGTGGAGCGGACTTTCTCCGAGTTCATGACATCGGCCTACGGACAGCAAGGGGGAGCGCCCGGTATCGGCCCCTTCGCACCGGAGGTATTCGATACATCGGACGTCAATAACAATATTGTCAAGTGCCAGGATTGCCACATGCGCGACCTGGTCGGGCGCGCAGCCAACAAGAACGGCGCGGTATTGCGGCCCACGGGCAGCGTGGAACATCCCCACAGCGGTCTGCCCCTGCACGATCTCACCGGCGGCAATATCTGGGTACCCTTTCTGCTGGCCAGTGCCATCCCCGGTTCGCCCAATCACGATGCTGTCAACGAGGGTCTTTTGAACCAGGGACCTGCGGTCCTGACCCTGGATCTGGGTGCGGGACAGGGCGTGTATCCGGAGGCCACCCTGGCCGGCATGGAGCGGGCCAAACAGCAGTTGCAACTGGCTGCCGCCATCGAGGACCTCAGCTATAACCCGGGTTCCGGAGTCCTGTCTTTCCGGATCCAGAACCAGACCGGGCACAAGCTGATTTCCGGGTATCCCGAAGGGCGCCGGATGTTTGTCAACATCAGGGCCTATGATGCCAACGACAATCTGGTCTACGAGGTCAATCCCTACGATGCCGCAGCCTCAACGTTGAAAGGTCTGTCCTACCCATACGACGGCCAGGGGCTGCCGGCGCCTACGCCGCTGAGTTCCAATGAAATCCATCGGGATGAACTGGTCTACGAGGCGCACATGTCCAGCAGCCTCACCGGTGAGGACAGCACGTTTCACTTTGCCCTGGCCACCGACCGCAAGAAAGACAACCGCATTCCACCGAAGGGATTCGATATCAACAACGCCGGAGCGAGACTGATAGTGCCGGTCTGGGAGGGTGTGACCAGGCCGGACTATTTCACGGCTGCCGAGTACGCGGGCGGTTACGACAGTGTCAGCCTCGCCATTCTGCCCGATGCCAGCCGGGTGCAGGTGAATCTCTACTACCAGACCACCAGCCGCGAATACATGGAGTTTCTCCGCAAGGAGATTACCGGAACCGGCGTCCCCCTGACCCTCGGTTCTCCGGCGCCGAGCGGTGAGCCTTCCGCCTACATCATCCAGATGGACCCCTTCTTCAGCCGGCTGAAAGCATGGGGCACGACCATGTGGAGTCTCTGGGTGCACAACAGGGCCGTGGACGGCGCCGCACCGTTCCTGATGGCCCAGGCAACCATCGGTGACAGCACCGCCTGCGGCGCGCCGACCCCGACCCTGCTGTCGGCGATACCCAGTAACCAGACGGTGACATTGAACTGGAGTGATGAATTTTCTGCCGATCCGAACGTTGCCGGTTACTCCCTGTACTACGACCAGGCGGACAAGTCCCTGTTGATCAACGGCACCCTCAACAACACCACCAATTCCTATGTGGACAGTGGCCTGCAGAATGGTATTCAGGTCTGCTACAAGGTGACATCACGATACGCGGATTGCGAGTCGACCTTCAGCAATGTCCTGTGTGTCGTTCCGGACAACCAGCCGGAGATTGGCGCCGACTTCGCCGCCGGCGCGGTGGGGCACTATGTGGTCCTGGGCAAAGGCAAGGACCAGGTCACGGTCTTTGAGGCCACCAACACCCTGACGGCGGGCGATACGGTGGTGATCCGGGCGACGGTGCTCGACGGCGGTACCGGTCTGCCGGTAGCAGGTGCGACAGTCGATCTGGATATCTCGGGACCGAGTGGTGCGACCCTGACTACCGGCGCTAGCGACAGCAATGGCATCGCCGAAGCCAGCTGGCAGACCACCGCCCCCAACAGGCGGGGCCAGGGGGGAACCCCCACCGGCACTTATACGGTGACGGCAACCCTGGTCACATCGGAGGGTTATGCCTGGGATACGGCAGAGAACAGGACAACATTTATCCTGCAACCGTAGCAGTGATTTCCCTGTAGGCTGTTCATCCGGAACCTCTCCGGAAGAATGGGGGTGCGAACCAATCCGCAGGAAGGGTTGGCGGTATACCGCCAGGATGGCATTGAGATCGCCGCCATCAGCAACGGTGTTCTTGCTCGGTTGTTTAAGTTCGTCAAACCGTACGATCAGCGGCTCGTTCTTGTCCTGCCGCTGCAGACTTTAGTCACCGGAAGAAAATCTGGCCGGCGAAGGTCTGGTTGCCGCAGTCAGGGCGATCTTGCCGGTGCCGGAGTCAGCAAATCCCGGCTAAGTCCGGCAGCGTGCTGGTAGCTGCAGGTCACACCGGGGTCCCACTAACCGTCTATTTTCTGGCAACAGGCACTACTGGTTGGGGCCGATAATCGGGCCATCGCCCACTTGAAAATAGCCCTCGGGTATATCCGTCAAGCCCACGCTCGCCGCCGCAAAGCCGGTGCACTGGGCCAGGGCGGTATCTGCCTGGGACAGGACACTGTCGATGTCAGCCTGTTGATTACCTGCCGGCACAGTGGCCGTGCAACAGCCATAGCCGGAGGCGCCGTCGTTATCGGTGGCGCCCGCCAGAATCAGGTATACCCGCCCGTCTTCGGCTCCATCGCGCTCCGCCCGCAGCCGCAGGGTACCGTCTGCAATATCCTTGGCATCGGGGGATGACTGGTTGTTCTGGCTGTCGGTATCGTCTTCGTCGCTGTATACCGTCACCAGGGTCGGGAGGCCCGCGCCCTGATCGTCCGACGCCATGACGCTGAGGCCGACATCGATCAGTTTGTCACCGCCCGCCATCAACTGCGGCTCGGCGAGGCTGCAACTGATCACCGGCAGCTTGTTGTCGACTTCGTCGGCAAACAGCATATCGGCGATGTTCAACGCACCGCTGGCTGTCTGGTCGAATACCAGCTCCACACTCTCGATATCCGCCAGGAAAATACCATTGAAGGCTGACAGCGGCACCCGCACCGTATTGAAAATCGCACGGGGAACGGCCGTGGTCGATACCGCGTGGGACAGGACAGAAGGCGGATAGAACAGTGCCGACGAGTAGTCGCTGACGACGACAGATGATGACAGGCCCGCGCCATCATGGAGAACCACGCGCAAATCCTGGGGCTGACCTTCAGGGTTGAGGGAGTCGGCCATATCGACAAATGCGCGAAACTGTAACGCTTCGTAGCCACTGACATCGCGGAAGGCCCCGGGCAGCACATTCCGGAAATAAGGTGGCGTATCTCCTGCGGGATTGTCCCAGGCGATACGCAGGTGGCTGACGGGGAAGCCGTTGTTGTCCAGGTAATGGGGCACCTGGCCATTGTCAAAAAAGACTCCGATATCCGTGATGCAGCCGAAGTCCGGCGCCGGGTTGCTCATGGGATCACAGTACTCGTACCGCGTTAACTGGTCGTGACTGACAGCGCCACCCAGGGTATTTGTCAGCGCTTCCGACTCGACCTCGAGCCGGTTGAGATCCAGCCTGCTCTCCGGTTCGTCCTTGGGGTGATAACCGACGAAAATGCCGTCTGTTACCGCCGAGGGCGGTACCGGGCCCTCTCCCGTGAGGAATCCCCGGTAAGCGGTTTCGTGACGCAGATAGGTGCGGAAGAAAGCACCGGCGATCGCATCCATCGAGCCCTGATGTTCCGCAGCCGTTAGCCGTTTGCTGTCCGCTTCGAGGGCGTGGGGCTGGCAGAAGGGGCCATCGGAGCCATACTGGTCAATCCAGTCATCGACCGTTTCGAAAACACTGGCATCGGGGTCCCAGAGGCTGTTGAAACCGGTGTGGGTGGCGCCTATCACCTCGAAACTGTGCTTGTTGCCTGTATCGCCGGGTTGGGCGTAGCGGGACTTGTCGAAATAACCGACGCCGGGCAGCGTATCCTGGTCGCCATCACAATACGGCAGTACCACGCCCAGGGCGGTATCGGCCACCGTCAATTGCCTGTCGTCGTCAGCGGCTGCCGGTCCGATCAGCAAGGCCCCCCGGATTCGGAAGCCGCCACCTTTGGAACCGAGGGTACCGAAAGGGTCATCCACCTCCCCCATCACATCAAGCAGGCGCGCAGCCCCGGCGCCACCGCGGGAGTGGCCAATGATCCCGACCTGGCCCAGGTCGATCCTTCCCACGAAAAGATTGCCGAAGGGCGCGGTGCTGGCGGTTGAAAAAGCAGTCCAGAGGCCGAAATGGCGTTGGAACAGATGGGCCCAGGCATCGTGATCCGCTACCGCTGCCTGAGCGATACCATTGCCGCTCATCGAAACGGTAACAAATCCCATACTTGCCAGCCGCTCGGTGAGATAGCGGTAGCCCTTGTAACTGGGAAAAGCCGGATCATCCGGGTCGCAGAGGTCCGCCGGCAGTCCGCCGCAGAAAGTATCCTGTTCGTTTTCGGGAACCGGATCACAGGGCCAGCCCGCATCCAGCTGGCCCGGGCCATCCTCGTTGCGGGTGATGCAGGTGGCGTGGCCACCGTGCATGATGAAAATAATGGGAAAAGGGCCGCAACCCAGCTGTTCCGGATAAGTCACCTCGGCAATCAGTTCCACCGGATAGGGAAAGTCCGGCAGTTCG
The DNA here is from genome assembly GCA_003235325.1 of Gammaproteobacteria bacterium. Lineage (GTDB taxonomy): Bacteria > Pseudomonadota > Gammaproteobacteria > Pseudomonadales > Porticoccaceae > SZUA-272. The sequence continues at coordinate 6,152 of QJWQ01000067.1, forward strand.
GCGGCGTCATTGCCGAAGTCATATTCAGTCCGGGCGACGTCATAAGGCCCTGGCGCGCCGGGGTCGGGAGGGCCGAAGACGATATCGTCGGGTTCCAGTTCACAGTCCGCAGGCAGGTGACGAGTCTGCGCTTCGACGGCTTGCGGCATCTGAACCAGGCCCGCAATCAGTAATGCCGCCAGGAACGCAATCAGTCTTCGATTGCTATTGGCCGAAAGTTTTCCGACACCCGTCCTGGCGAAAAAAATATCACGGCATTGCGAGATAAGGGTATTCATCGGCGGCCTCCCGGGGGATACAAATAGAACAATAGACACCCCATTTGCCCAAGGCAAGTATCCCTGTGCCTCAGGTCGCCCTGATTCCCGGACGAATCGTGCCGGCAGACTGGCCAGGCATTGGTTAACAATCAGCCGGCTACAGACCGTGTGACCGGTTCAGTTCAAATCAAGTAGTATCATTTTGAAGAACGCGAACAGATCCACGCCGCTGTCGATTGCGACACAATGGCAAGGCTGCATTGAGTATCAAACGGTTACAATTGCAAAATCGAGCATTAACAGGCTTTTGAAAAACACCGTTTTATGCCGCCCGATCCGGTACATCCATGTACCGGCTAAATCAACGGCAGGTAAGTCATTGATTTTGGCCATGATGAAAAATAGTATTTGATCGTTTTCGTGAATTGAAAAAGTCAGGGAGACTTTTTCAACACCCTGGCTGACATCCCTGTAGGTCGTCATGACATCGATACTCCTGATACTGTCCGTCTTTTTTTTGGCGCAGTCGGTTTCTGCGGATACCTCACCACAAACCGAAGAGATCAGGTTCATTCCTTTCAAAACGCTGCCACAACAGGACAGTCTAACGTCTTTTCGACTGACGGTTCAGGGCGCGGAACAGGCCGACACCGAATTAATCGATAAATTGCGTTCCGAATCCCATACATTTCTTCAAACCGGAATCGGAGTCTCGACGTTGGGTCTTATTGAAGCCGTGGCCATCCCAAGCCTGTACTCCAGTGCCCTGGTGGCCGGCGCCATCATTGTTGTTCCATTGTCAGTTGCCATAGGCGTGATGGACAAGCGGACCCATGACACCGTAGAAAATACCTTGAAGGAGAATTCCCTGGTCGAAATCCTGCGTCAAAGATTTCGACGCCATTTGACCAATGGCCTGGAGTTTAATAATGGTTCGACCCAGCTTCAGATCACAGTGCTTGCCTATGGTCTTAGCAGTGATCCTGAATGTCTGTTTGCCGATGCAGCAATTCAGGTGTTGCAGCAATCTCGTGTCGTCTACGAGGATTTCATCTACATCGAACCTTTCTTGCGCAGTGCCGATGCCCCACCGCCCTATTGTTATTCTATGGAGGTCTTCGCCAAAAATGATGGGGAACTGTTAGAAAAAGGCTT
>QJWQ01000117.1 GCA_003235325.1 Gammaproteobacteria bacterium
CAGGGTCTGGATTTCTGCGGCGGAACAAACGGCGCCACTGTTGACGGCCACCAGATCGAAGGCAGCGTGGACATCGGTCTGGTTATAGCCCAGTTCACCCGCGGCGCTGACAACGCCCCGGGCCGCCGAATCGAAGTCGGAGCCTGGAGTCCAGTAATACTGGTTGGCTCTGGCAAACAATCGAAACGCCTTTTCCGTATCCCAGCCCGTGGTTGTCGCCAGGGTATAGAACGCCCTGTTGTAGACACCACTTGAATAGTGCACATCCAGACCGCTGTAGTAGTCATCGGCCGAATCTATCGAACGACCATCTCTCGACGGGAGTTCCATGTAACGCAGAGCCTCGATTGGTGGCTTGAGGATGTCAGCGCCCACCAGAAAATCGTTGCTGCCCCGGGAGTAGAATTCCGCCGCCTCACCCGCCATGTCGGAATAGGACTCGTTGATGCCTCCGGACTGTCCCGAATAGATCAGGTTGGAATTTTGCTCGGTAAAGCCATGGCTGACCTCGTGGGCGGAGACATCGAGACTGACCAGGGGGTAAAAGGTGCTGGCACCATCGCCAAAGGTCATGCTGGCGCCATCCCAGAATGCATTCTCGTAATTGTTACTGTAGTGAACGCGCATCATCAGCTGAAAAGTCAACGGTGGCTGGCCAATCCAGTCGTTGTACATGTCATAGACGACGCCACCGAAATAATGGGCATCGTTTAACGGACTGTAGGCACCGTTGATGTATTGATGAGTGTTTTCCGGGCAGCTATAGCTATAGGCGGTGCTGCCAATAGTGCCATGATTGAGGTCAACGGTCTTGACATTGCTGTTATTCATTGTGCAGGTGCCACCGGATACGGCCACATCTAGATAGCCGAAATCCGTGCCATAAAAATATTCTCCGATTTTCACATTACCGCCGGGGCCGGTACCCACCTCGGCGTGGGTCAGACCCTCGTACTGGAACAGGGTCGCACCGCTATTAGCGTCAATTATGAATGTCGGCCGGGTTGGCTCGCCGCCTGCGGGCATATCGGCAAAAAAGCTGATCGCGTATGCCAGCTGCGCGGTTGCGTTGTCGTCAACATAGATCACCAGTTCACTGGCCTGGTTCCGCAACTGCATTCCCCGGGCCCGGTAGGGCGCCTGGGCGTTGGTCACCACCTGGTCGATACTGAAAGCCGGCAGGGTATGGCTGATATCGGCACCGATGCCCCGAACCAACTGGCCACTCAGCCGCTTTATTTCCCCGGCCCGGTTGCGCTTGATGACCACCTGTTTACCCCACACCGGAATGCCCCGATAGAGCTGGCGGTAGCGGCCAAAGCTGCTGCCATCACTTGCCTGATAGCGGCGGACCAGACCGAGGCTGGTGTCCTGCTCAAGGGCAAACACCGCGGCATGGTCATTGCTGGCCGCCAATCCACGCTTGTGCAAGCCCACCAGGAGGCGCTGGTCGGCGCCGAGATTATCGACGCGGGCAGCGGACACGGCACTACTGAACAGGACAGCAACCAGCAACAGGAATGCAGCCCGGAAAAAATCAATCCGGTTGGAAGACGGTAAATGGGACATTTGAGACCTCGAATTAATGCGGGAAATTGCGAGAACAGTGTTGAGTATAAGCCAACATGACGAATCCAGACAGGAATGCCTTTGTCGGGATCGCGGCCCCGCCTTAATCGATCTGACCTTCGTTGATCCGAAGGTTCAGGCCGATCAAACCGGGCGGCGGGATCACCGGAAACCGCGGGGCCGATGGCTCTGAACGCCGGCGTCAGGACTCGGCATCAGTCTCGCTTTTGGCTGCCTGCAAAGAGAGCCCTTCCAGCCTTATCTGGCGGATATCGGTGGCAATATGGCCGAGTCTGACAGAAATTTTGGCCAGCTCCCGGGCGACCATGGCCGGGGGGCTTTCAACGACAATGGTGCCGGCAAACGAGGCGATGTCCAGGGGGCATTTGACCGGCGGCATGTACTTGCCATTCTTTTTAAAGCGGCAGACAGCCATGACCGGCTGCCCGGCCAGGGCTACTGTCAGACCGCCGTACTGTCCCCAGTCGATTCGTCGGCTTTCACCGGGCCCCAGGGCAGGTATACCGTCGATCAGCGGCCCGTCCTTCATTTCCGCCGCTTCCCTGGCGTCGTTTTCGGTCAGACCAAAGGCGCCGGCGGGAATCGGTCGGGAAAAACGGAAGCTGATATCCTGTGCAAGACCGCTACCGATATTCCGGGCCACCAGTTGCAGCACCGACGGGCGATTCTCATCGTGGACCACCGTGAGTATCACGCAGGGGTCCGTCTGTCCCGCCAGCACTTTTGCCGAGAACCTGAGATAGGCCAGGGTCAAAATCACCAGGGCCAGGGCGGCAACGACTGTCAGCCAGTAACCCCACTCCATCGAGCAGGTAAATTCAGTGAGTGTTTGCATAGTTGATACTTCTATTTCTGGAACTTTTCGGTGTGGTGCCTGGCCTGAGGCCCGGCGGTGGTAGCCGGAAAAAGTTAAAAGTGGTACAGGGCCCTGGTAAATCCAGGCCCTGTGATGGTCAGGGTCATTTTGCTTGGCCACCTGCCCGGCTTCAAGGGCAGGCGTCACCTATACGGACCGCCAACGTAAATCATCAGTAAAAGCCGTAGGAAAAATTCTGCGATGACAGGGACAGGACCACCCGGGGCCGGTTTGCTCGCCCCGGGGCCGGAGAGGTCGACTGATTACCTGTAGCCGATTACCTGGTAGGGACAGCAAGATTCAGCGAATATGGCAGAAACAGTTGATACAATGGCCGTCGCAACTCACCAGGTTGTACCGCTAGTCAACAAATCAAGATCAATAAGTTCTGACGCGAGGAAACATAAATGACTGGATTGAAGCACGTTTTTTGGCTGTGGATTTTGCTCACAACCCTGGTAGCCAGCAGTATTTGCCGGGCCGGAGCTGCCACTATTCACAGTGAGGAAATCGCCTATGAAGTCGATGGTGTCAAGCTCACCGGTTTTCTGGCCTACGACACCGCCATCGAGGGCAAGCGACCCGGGGTGCTGGTGGTGCACGAATGGTGGGGCCACAACCCCTATGTGCGCAAAAGGGCGCTGATGCTGGCGGAGATGGGCTATTCCGCCCTGGCGCTGGACATGTATGGTGACGGCAAACTGGCGACTCACCCGGAAGATGCCCAGAAATTTATGGTCGAGGCAACCAGCAATATGTCCACGGCCAAAAAGCGCTTCCAGGCAGCGAGAGATCTGCTGGCTGCCAATCCGGCCACCGATGCCGACCGCATTGCCGCCATCGGCTACTGCTTTGGCGGCAAGATCGTGTTGGAAATGGCGCGGGCGGGCATGGACCTGGCCGGGGTGGCCAGCTTTCACGGCATCCTGGCCACCGACAGACCGGCTCAACCCGGTGACATAAAAGCATCGATCCTGGTACTGCACGGCGCCGCCGATCCCTTTGTGCCACCGGAGCAGGTCAGTGCTTTCAAGGATGAAATGGCGGCGGCCGGCGTCGACCTGAAATTTGTCGCCTACCCGGGCGCCAAGCATGCATTCACCAATCCCGAAGCGACAGCCATGGGCGAGAAATTTTCTTTGCCGCTGGTCTATGATGAGGCTGCCGATAAAGCCAGCTGGGCGGAACTGGATGCCTTTTTAAAGCACATTTTCGCCAATTGACTGGTTTTGGCCGGTAGACCAGGCGACGCAATTCGGAAATAACCAGCTAATCATGGGCAGATACCGACCACCGCAACCGAAAAGCTCGCCCTATATCACTGCCGAGGGCGCAGTGGTCCTTCAGCAGGAACTGCAACAGCTGTGGAAAGTGGAGCGGCCACAGGTCACGGCAGTGATCCACGAGGCCGCCAAGAACGGCGACCGCTCCGAAAACGGCGATTACATCTATGGCAAGCGACGCTTGCGGGAGATCGACCGCAGGGTTCGTTACCTGAGCAAGCGCCTGGATGAATTGACTGTTGTCGACCGCAAACCCCCGGACACCGGCAAGGTCTATTTTGGCGCCTGGGTGACACTGGAAGATGACAATGGCGAGAGCAAAACCTGGCGTATCGTCGGTGCCGACGAGATCGGCACCAGGCCCGAGTACATCAGTCTCGACTCGCCGGTGGCGAAGGCATTGATTGGCAAGCGGCTGGATGATGAGGTGGCAGTCGGCCCTGATAACGGCCGTTCCTGTTTTGTAATTACCGGAATACGCTATTGATAAATATCAAACCCGGGCTCAACTCCGGCCTTCACATCAACTACCGGGCTACAGATTCGTTGTGTGGCAGCAAATGGCTCGTCAGGTTCCCTATGGCTTAAAGCCGGCAATATCTTAACCAGGGCCTGTCTATCTGCCACGCCTGAGCCTCGAACCAGACAACTTGGATAGACAAGGCCCCAAGGCGATTGGCAGGGTCATTACCGAAACAAAGTCAGCCCGGGGGGTCCAGGATAAATTGCGGCCAGGGCTGCTTTTCTTGAGAAAGTGCTACAGCGGTGATGCCACAGTGCAACAGCCCCTGTCGCCCGGTGGTCGGTTTTCACGCCACCCAGGCCATTCATTAAAGGCCGACAAGAGTTCCACTATTGGTGCAGGGACGTGTAATATTCGCCCCTCTTACTATTATAAATATTCGGGCACGAAGCCAATGCGGGGCAAGCTCCTTACATCACTTTTCATCGTAGCTGCTATAGGAATCATCATCTTTGCTGTCCACGCCCACAATAAAACAGTCCGTTATCAGGCCGAGGCCGCCAGTACGGTCAATGAGTGCGTGTCCGAGTTGCTGCTGATTGCCAAGGTTTCAGGGCCTATTCGGGAGGAATTTTCCTCCCGCTACGACGCCATATCTGCAAGTATCAAGTTATTCGCGGAGGATAACCGGGATATAAACAACCCTTTCTCCGACAAGGCCCTCGAGCTTTGCGCAGACATAAGCGAGGTTATTATTGAAAACGAACGCCACATTCTCGAGGTGATAGACACGGCTCAGTCAGACCGAATGAGCGATCCTGAAACACTGAAGAATGAAACCGAGTACCAGTGGCGAATCGACACCATTGACGAACTGAAAGATGTCATCAGAACCATTGGAAGTTACGAGGCGGTGCTGATTGACAAAATCCGGGCGACCATGGTGGCCAGCGACATTCCGAGAGAATCGAAAGTCGCTATTTACTCCCACATAAAAGAACTTCCGATCTCCCAGTCGCGCTCGCAGAGGAAAACCATGTTCCTGCTCCGGGAACTTCTCGATGTCGAACAAAATATTATTGAATTACTTTATAAAAACCGGGATAAATACGAAATCAGCGCAATTGGTGATATCGTTTTTACAGACGACGCAGTGCGAACCGAATTTAACGATCTGGCCGGAACTGCCCGTGATTCGAGAAGCAAATTATCCCGTCTCGGCAATGCCGCCTTCCTGGGACAGAAACCCCTGATCAACCCCCCCGTTACCTAATCGACGATGTCGGGCCCGGCCATACGGTAATGCCGGCTGAAGCAGCTGGTACCATACAATCCAATCGATCAACGGCGATATTTTCACTGCCCCCAGGGCAGACCCGACGCGCTTAGCCTGGCAGTATCTGGCCTACCCTTTGCCGCAACACCGGAACCACCTCTTCTTCAAACCAGGGATTATTGCGCAGCCATCGCCGGTTTCTCGGCGACGGATGCACCAGCGGAAAAAATTTTGGTCCGTACTCCCGCCATTGCTTCACGGCGGCCGTGACGTTCTGGAATTTGCCCGGCAGGTAGTATTTCTGGGCGTACTGGCCCACCAGCAGGATCAACTCCAGCCCGGGCATTTGAGCCAGCAGAGGCTCGTGCCACAGGGGTGCACACTCGGACCGGGGGGGCAGATCGCCGGACTTGCCCTTACCCGGGTAGCAAAAGCCCATGGGCACGATGGCAATCCTGCTTTCATCGTAGAATTGCTCCCGGGACAGGGCCAGCCAGTCCCGCAACCGGTCGCCACTGGGATCGTTCCAGGGAATGCCGGTGTTGTGCACCCGGGTGCCCGGAGCCTGGCCGACAATCAGTATTCGGGCGGTGGCACTGGCTCGCAATACCGGTCTTGGACCCAGAGGCAGGCCCCGGCAATGGTCGCAGCCGCGAATTTCATTTACCAGCCTTATCAGCGTGCTCATGCTCATTGGCGATGGCTAATCCCCATCAATGAGAGTTCGACAGTCTATGGCAGTCTAGCTCCATTGCCGGCGCCGGCCAAATCGTTTGGCGACCCTGTCGCCGGTTGCTATTATTGCCAGCTTTGCCGGACCAGCGTCCAGACCCCGCCCGGCACCAGCCAAATTCCCCGATTTCCACAGGATACACCCGAACATGTCGATGCCAACCCTGTCCGCCCTGCTGGGCCAGGACGCCTTTATTCACCGCCACATCGGCCCGGACCAGCAGCAAATCGAACACATGCTGTCGGAACTGGGCGCCAGTTCCCTGGATGACCTGATGCAGCGGATAGTCCCCGGCCGTATCCGCAAGTCCGATCCACTGGACCTGCCCGGCCCGGTGGATGAACAGGAGGCCCTGCGCCAGCTCAGGGTGATTGCCGGCAGGAATCGAATCTTCACCTCGCTGATTGGCATGGGCTACCACGACTGTGTCACGCCCAATGTCATCCTGCGCAACGTGCTGGAAAATCCCGGCTGGTACACAGCCTATACGCCCTACCAGCCGGAGATCGCCCAGGGAAGACTCGAGGGCCTGCTCAATTTCCAGCAGATGATCATTGACCTGACCGGCATGGAAATGGCCAATGCCTCGATGCTGGACGAGGCGACAGCGGCGGCGGAGGCGATGGCCATGGCCAGACGCCAGCAGCGCAAGAACAGGAGTCAATGCTTTTTCATTGCCGAGGACTGCCACCCCCAGACCATCGCCGTGGTCAGGACTCGTGCGGAGCATTTCGGCTTTGAGGTACTGATCGGCAATCCGGCCACCGACCTGGAAAGCCGGGCATTTTTCGGCGCCCTGCTGCAATACCCGGGCAGTACCGGCAACCTGGTGGACCTGGAACCGGCAATTGCCAGCATCCACGCCAGGGACGCACTGGCCATTGTCGCCGCCGACCCCATGAGCCTGGTGCTGCTGAAATCCCCCGGCGCCATGGGTGCCGATATCGTGGTCGGCAGCAACCAGCGTTTCGGCATTCCCATGGGCTACGGCGGCCCCCATGCGGCGTTCTTTGCCTTTCGCGAGGAGTACAAGCGCTCGGCACCGGGACGCATCATCGGCGTCTCCCGGGACATGCGCGGCAAACCGGCCCTGCGCATGGCCATGCAGACCCGGGAACAGCATATTCGCCGGGAAAAAGCCAATTCCAACATCTGTACTTCACAAGTGCTGCTGGCGGTGATCAGCGCCTTCTACGCCATCTACCACGGCCC
>QJWQ01000166.1 GCA_003235325.1 Gammaproteobacteria bacterium
AGGGTCAATTTGCGGGTGGTCCGGATAAACAGCTGGGCGTGCAGGCGTTACTCGAGGTCCGAGAGACGCCGGCTGACCGCTGATTTGGCAATGTTCATGCGCTCGGCCGCCAGCGTGATGGTGCCGGCTTCCACTACCCTGACAAAGGTTTCCATTTCCTCAAACTTGCTCACGGCTCACCTATTGTTCTCCAAATCGCAAAATTCATTTGTAATTATCGCTGTTTTTCTCCCAAGAGAGAACCACTAAGCTGGTCCCATGTTGATTCGAACTGTCTTCCAGATCAGGAAATCAGCGAGAACCGAACCATTACCAGTCAAATTGAGGAGATATTGCAATGAACAAAGCGGTTAGAACCATCCTGAAAATCGACAGCAGCGCCCGACGGGACGACTCTGTCACCCGGCAACTCGGCCACCAACTGGTGGAACAGCTCCAGGCCCGGCACCCGGATGCGGTGGTCCTGGAACGGGACATCGCCGGAGGCCTGCCCTTCATCGATGAGGAGTGGGTCGGTGCCAACTTTACCCCGGCGGACAAGCGCAGCCTGGAACAGCGATCCAGACTGGAGCTGTCTGACCAGTTGATCGAGGAACTCATGGACGCCGATGTCATCGTCATCGCCTCGCCCATGTACAACTTCAGCGTGCCGGCGGCCCTGAAGGCCTACATTGACCTGATCAGCCGCGCCGGCGTCACGTTCAAGTACACTGAAAACGGCCCGGTCGGGTTACTGCAGGACAAACAGGCCTTCGTCGTCGCCGCCACCGGCGGCACGCCGATTGGCAGTGACATCGATTTCCTGTCCGGCTACCTGACCCACATTCTCGGCTTCATCGGTATCGATCGGGTCGAGCTGATTGCCGCCTCCCGGGTGATGGCCAATGAACAGGCGGTGACAGTGGCGGAAAGTGCCATCGATGCCGCCCTGTTAGCGGTTGCCGCCTGAGATCAGAAACGGACTGCGTCGTTGCCTCGACATGGAGAGCCATGGCGGCCAACCGCCATGGCAGTGTTTTTTCAGCAGTATCAGCGGTCCAGGCTCGACTGGATATCGGCCTCGATCTGATCGAGGTATTCACGGGAAAAATCGATGTGCAATTCGACCCACATGGGCAGGTGATCCGACATCTGGTAGGTCCGCCACCGGGCGTAACTGGCATAGGTTTCGTCGGAGTCGGGTTTGTTCATGAACGGCCGATAGACGGCCTCCTCGTCCTGCCGATAGACAACGTCGAAATAGTCAAAGACACCGGCCCGGTAGGGCAAAAAGCGGGTATAGGTGCTGCGGCGACTTGATTTGCCGGTCCAGAAAGCAATCTGGTCATAGAATCGGTCCTGCTTGACGTTGGAACCCGGCACATTCTGCAGGGGCTCGGGAACCACAAAATCGTTGGTGCGCAGCGCCGCCATGGTGTCGTGTTCGTGGTCGACAATGTTGAAGTCACCCAGGGCAATGAAAAAGGAATCGGCATCGGAATCACTGTCACTGTTGGCCCGTTCGGCGAGCAGCGCGGTCAGTCGCCGGATTTCCTCTTTGCGCTGTTCGATGCCGGCGGCACCGGAACCGTAGTAAATGTGGACGGTGGCCAGGTTGATCTTCAGCCATCCCGCCTGGAACGAGGCAATAAAGGGGGTTCGCGCAAACTGCTGTGAGCCACCCACCAAAGAGTTCGGCGGCAAGACGATTTCCCCGGACTCGGGCAGGGTCGGCCTGCTGCCGGCTTCGATGTCGATACCCGCGTCGTCATTGAAGGGAACCTTCGCGTTTCTGGCAAACCGGACCAGGGAGCCGGGCGGCAGCACAATTTTCGTTTCCGGCGGCAGCGGAATCTCGACATCCTCATCGACCCTGGTCTGCCCGGATGCCAGGCTCCTGGATTTCAGCCCTGTGGGCGAACTGAGCTCCTGTCCCTCGGCCAGCTCCAGCCGGGCACCGCCCTCTACCCTGAACCGATCACCAAAGGGATCGGTGACCTTCTGCCCCCGGGGCAGCGTCAGTTCCCCGGCGACATTGCGGAACTGGACCCGGTCCCGGTTGAACAGGAACGCCATGCGCTCCCGGTTGCCGGATGTGCCCTCGGTGACGTCGGTGGCAATATAGTCCCAGTTGGGACCGAGCAGGGCTCTGACGTCGTTGAGGGCATCGAGCTCCTCACGTATCTCCTGCAGCGCCACCAGGTCAAAGTGGGAAAGGATCTCGGCAATATAGGCCTTGGCCTCCCGGCTCCGATAGCCATAGGACGCCGAATCGAACTCCCGCAGGTTCCAGGTTGCTATACGGATAAAACGCGAGGTATCCAGGGGTATTTCGGCTTGGGTCGACAGATCTGCGCGGTTGATGTGGTTGTCGAGGGCCGTGCGCAGGGCCTTTATTTTTTGCGCGGCCCGGCGCTTGGTCTCCAGGGTCTGGATGTCATCTTCCGGGTCGGGACGAAGCCAGGTATAGATCGGCATGGGCAGTTCTCTCTTGTTGCCGGATGACTTTACACCCTTTTTACCCCGACGTTGCCGTCTATTCTGTTCTGGCGAAATTCCACCGGCCTACGGGCTTGACGGTCATGGAGCCTGAGGTTGGCCCGCTGTGGCGTCCGGTTAATCAGGAAAACAGCTGTGACGATCCGGTTTCAGTGGTTATTCATACCAGGGCCAAACCGCTAAACACCAGCAGGGCCAGTGTCGCACCCTGGCCGATCATAAAAAAATAGCTTCTGGGACTCGGGTTCTTTTCGGTCGCAATGGCATAGTAGAGCGTCATGTGAACAATCCGGGCCAGCGCAATCAGCCAGACCAGCACGCCGGTCCAGAATACGTCTGCCCCCACCAGAATAGCCAGCAGGGAAGCCCCCAGGATTGCCGGTGCATTTTCCAGTGAGTTCATAAACGTGCGATGGGCTCTGAACACAAATGAATCATGGCTCAGGGATTGATCAATTTTTCCCGGGATATCCCCCGGCAGTGAAATTTTTGCGCTGGTGGCCACCAGCCACTGCACCATCCAGGTCAGGATCACAACGAGCAATCCCGAAAAGGCTGTCGAATACATCTCTGTCAACGGCATACTGTTTCCTCTCAATGTTGCATGGATAAAACTTAAAGCAGTCAATCACCAGCGGGTCGGTATGACTCAATTCACCCGTTGTGATGCCAGCAATGGTGCCCTGTCCCGCCTGCCATTGTTAGCCATTGATCGTAAAGTTTGTCAATGTCTCTTCCAGGTCCGTACCGGCATAAGCCCGTCAGGAAACGCATTTCAAGGCATCCCTGGCTGCCATGGCGTCCCTCCTGATAAATCCGGATTTTCTCATGACTGCCGTTTGGGTTGTGCCCCGGGCAGGCAACTCGTCCCCTCCCCACCTCCGGTTGCGGGTAGCTCTTTTTAGGCTATAGTCAATCTGCAGCTTATGAATTCGACAATTTCAACACAATCAACAAAGCCAACACATTCAGAGAGTTAACAAGATGCCGTGCTCACAACAATTAAAAAATCACTTGCCGCGCTTCCACCTGTTGCTATTTTTGCTGGCATTTGCCGGGGCGCCGGCTTCGTTCGGGGAGAAATTTGCAGGCATTGCCGACACCCCGCCAATGGGCTGGAATAGCTGGAACCACTATGAATGCGAGATCGATGAAAATCTGGTTCGCGAAACCGCCGACGCCATGGTGGCCAATGGCATGCGGGACGCCGGCTATCTCTATGTCAACCTCGATGACTGCTGGCAGGGAGAGCGGGACAAGGATGGCTTTATCCGGGCTGATGCCGCGCGGTTTCCCTCCGGGATGAAGGCCCTTGCCGACTATGTTCATTCAAAAGGGCTGAAAATCGGCCTTTACTCCGACGCGGGCAAAATGACCTGCGCCAAACGGCCCGGCAGCCAGGGTTATGAATACCAGGATGCCCTGCAATATTCCCGGTGGGGCATCGACTACCTGAAATACGACTGGTGCCACACCGGCGAGGGCGAGGCGCAACGCAATGCCCGGGAGGCTTACAGCACCATACGCGACGCCCTGAATGCCGCCGGACGTCCGGTTATCCTGTCCATCTGCGAATGGGGTGGCAGCAAACCCTGGGAATGGGGTGCGGAAGTCGGCCACCTCTGGCGCACCGGCCCCGATATCGTCAACTGCTGGCAGTGTCAATACGGGCACGGGATCTGGGATTCCCTGGGCGTACTCAACATCTTTGACCAGCAGGAAGCCTACCGCAGCTATGCCGGCCCGGGGCACTGGAATGACCCGGACATGCTGGAAGTGGGCAACCTGCCAACACTCAGTGAAAACCGCGCTCATTTCGCCCTCTGGGCCATGCTCGCCGCACCGTTGATCGTCGGCACTGATCTGGTCAATCTCGACGAAAACGTGCTCAAGGTACTGACCAACAAGGATGTCATCGCCGTCAACCAGGACAAGCTGGGTATTCAGGCTTTTGGTATTTTCAAGACTCCCACTATCGATTACTGGGCCAAGCCCCTTGACGGCGGAGACTGGGCCATTGCCATCCTCAACCGCACCGATGAACCTCGCGAGATCCATGCCAACTGGCCGGTTTTCAATGCCGTGGATGACCTCACCGGGCGCGTTCTCGATTTCTACAGGGATAAATACGCCATCAAGGATCTGTGGACGGGTAAAAGCGCGGGTACAACGGCAGAGCCCCTGAAGACCACCATCGACGCCCGCGACGTACTGATCTACCGCTTCAGCCTGCAACCACAATAAGGGTCTGAGTGCACGCAGATTCAGCCACTTCCGGTCTCCGGTGGTCCTTTCAGCTCCACCACATTGCCCTCGGGATCAGCGATATAAATCGAAGGACCCTCGCCCTCGGCGCCGTAGCGCGCCTCCACCGGTCCCACCGACACGCCCTGTGACTCAAGGAACCGGCGCATAGCGGGTTCATCAAAGGGCTCGACCCGAAAGCAGAAGTGATCCAGGTTTCTGCCCTCCGCTCCGGGGCCGGCACCACCTACCCGGCCCAACTTGCTATCCACAACCACCAGATCGAGTATTGATCGACCGGCCCGAAGTTGTACCAGGCCAATAGCCTGCTTGTTCCGCTCGACAGTACAGCCGAGCATCCCGCAATAAAAATGAAGCATAGAATCCAGATCCCGAACCCGCAGGACCAGGTGATCCAGTTCACGTATATGAATCATGGTTTTTTCTCAAAAATTTAGTCAAAAAGCCGTCATGGATGAACAACCATACGCCCCCAAAAAGCGGCTTCGCCGGCTGTATTTTAGCAACCGTAAACCAGAGAAAGTCCACGATGAAAATTCAGCCGAATATTCTGAATCGATACCATACCGGGCAACTGAATCCGGCAACGGCTTTCGAACGAACACCGGGTTACATTTGCATACGATGAAACCCTGGTGGCGTTGTTTGAACGGTAGCTATCGTAGCGACAGGACAAGCGTAGCGACAAGACAAGTCTCATGAAGATTCGGGGTGGAGCCCGATTCATAACCCACAGATTCAGCGCCGCGCAACCTTTTCGTGCCCGTTTCGAAGCGAAGGATAGACGCCGGGACTACCTGGGCGCCACAGCCCGGTACGCCTGGCAAATTCGATGATCTTCTGAGTATCCCCGTTCTTCTTTTGGTAATCCCCGGGACGAGACTGCCATACCAACCGGGTTTTATCTTTCAGTTCAAATGTAAATTTATGTCGGCGGGACCCAAAGACCCAACGGAATCCATAAAACCCGGAGACACCCAGCGCCCCTATCGGGATACGGGTGGATGGCTCCAGTGCGTCCCAATACATCACCAGCATAGAGAAAATCCCGATGATCAGGGCCGTTAGCAGGAGTCCGAATACAATAAAGCCAAAAGACCTTTTATCTCTGTATAAAATCCGGGAACAGTCACTCACCGGGTATTGAACAAGCTCAAAACCGGACTTGGAAAAAAACTTCCGCTTCAGAAAAAGAATATTTCTGCTGGACAGGCTGGCAACCTGATTCAGGTGCAGCAGGTACTCCTCAGGTTCGATCAAGGTCGCAATTTGTTCTTCAGATTTGATAGCCATATTTGCGGCAAACTCGGTTATGGGGGTTCATATTGACTATGCCAACTTTCGAGCACACCGGTTCTCTTGCTGGCCGACATTAAGCCGGGAGTTTATTGACCGGAGTCTCCGGGGTGCAATTGAAAACCCGGGACCATCGAATCATTCATCCAGACGATTGATCCCGATCAAGAGGACCGGGTTTATCCAAAAAGAGGCGGGATTATCGGCCTTGTATGAACCGGGTTGCCTGGCGGGCTGCATTCTCGGGGCATAACCCGAAATTGACAGATAGAGTCTCGCTTCCCCGATGTCCCTCGGCACTTGGGGAATCTTTCAAACACACCTGATCAATAGCTGTCGGCCGGGGCAGGACTTTAAGGCTGTTCCCGGTGAGACGGGGCCGATTGTCGCCTGGAAGCTGGTGCTGCCGGGGCGCGTGGTCACGGTGATTGTTGCCATCGGGGTTCCCGTGGAATGCATTCAGGGATAGAATCGGGGCGCTACAGGATTGGCGGGTACCAAACAGCGGTTTTCCCATGCACAGTCCCTTGCACAGGCCCTTGCGCAGTCGAATAGAATCACTTTCGCCCTGTTCCTGCATTGGCAGCGGCGAATGTCCCGGCAATCTTCGGCGTCTGTGGGAGTGGCAGCAGTAGACGTTAACCTACTGAGCGGACAAGCAATATTCAATGCTTTTTCAATATCGTTTAATCACTACATAAGAAGGAAAAATATCATGAAAAGAACTGCAAATGCCGTCTGGAACGGCGGTCTGATGGAGGGTAATGGTACTTTTGGGGTCGGCAGTGGCGCCTTCAAGGATCAAAAATTCAGCTTTAAAACCCGCTTCGAGGACGAGCCGGGCACCAACCCGGAAGAATTGATTGCCGCAGCCCACGCCGGTTGCTTCAGCATGGCGTTCAGCGCTCAAATGGGCGAGCGCGGCATCACCCCGGAGTCTGTTATGACTTCAGCCGAAATCACCTTCGAAGAACTGACCCTGAAAAAAAGTGTGCTGACCAGCACCGTCACTGCAACGGGTGCAGACAAGGGCAAAATTGAAGAGGCCGCGGCGGCAGCCAAGGCGGGATGCCCCATTTCCAAGGTGCTGGACCTGGAAATCGAGCTGGTGCTCACCATCGTCAACTGATTCAAACAGGCACCCGGCAATATCCCCGAGAAAACCTGCGCCCCCTGTGCCCCGGGACGGGGGGCGTCAGATTCAGATCCGCTTGACTCGCCGACTGTCCTGACCTTGAGAGCTGTCCTGACAATAGTCTTTTCCTGATATAGAGGGCTTTCCTGACCTCGAGATCTGTCCTGACAATAGTCTCTTCCTGATACAGAGGGCTATCCTGTCATAGAGGGCAACCCACGAGCACCG
>QJWQ01000045.1 GCA_003235325.1 Gammaproteobacteria bacterium
CCATCAAGCTGTTCAATCGGGTACTGGGCCTGGATGAGCGGGAATTCCTGCGCCGTACCAGGGGTTCATTCAAGCTGGGGATCCAGTTCGTCAACTGGGCCAAAAAGGACCATTCTTATTTTCACCCCTTCGGACCCCATGGTCGCGCTTTTGACATGGTCAGTCTGCACCACCACTGGCTCAAGGCCAGGTCGGAAGGTGACCAGTCAAGTCTCTGCGACCACAGCATGGCCTGGGCCGCGGCCAGCCGCAACCGGTTCGCGCCACCGGTGCAGGACCCCCGCAATGTGCTGTCGACCTACGAATACGCCTACCATTTTGATGCCGGCCTTTACGCGGCCTACCTGCGCGAATACTCGGAAGCCCGCGGCGTTGTCCGTCGCGAGGGCAAGATCAATGCGGTTCATCTCCGACCCGAAGACGGTTTTGTGGAATCGTTGCAGATGGACGATGGCGAACGGATCGGCGGCGATCTGTTTATTGATTGCTCGGGATTCCGGGGTCTGCTGATTGGCAAAGCCCTGGGTGTCGGCTACGACGACTGGAGCCACTGGCTCCCCTGTGACCGGGCGGTGGCGGTGCAGTGCAGCGGCGCCGGTGAATTTACGCCGTACACCCGCTCCACAGCCTATGCTGCGGGGTGGCAGTGGCGTATTCCGCTGCAACATCGGATTGGCAACGGCTATGTCTACTGCAGCCGCTATATCAGCGATGACGAGGCGACTGCAACCCTGCTCGCCAATCTCGATGGCGAACCGTTGAAGGAGCCGCGTATTCTCAAGTTTACTACCGGTCGCCGGCAGAAATTCTGGGAAAAAAATGTGGGCCGTGGGACTGTCCAGCGGTTTTATGGAGCCGCTGGAATCCACCAGCCTGCACCTGATTCAGGCGGCCATTTCCCGGCTTTTGGGCATGTTTCCCGATAGGGATTTCGATCCGCTGGTTATCGATGAATACAACCGAATAACGATCAATGAATTCGAGCGCATCCGCGATTTCCTCATTCTCCACTACAAACTGACCAGCCGCGATGACGCGGCCCTGTGGCGTTATTGCAGTGGCATGTCAGTACCCGAACCGCTGCAGAACAAGATCGAGCATTTTCGTGCCTACGGTCGCCTGCTTACGGACGGACCGGCGGATCTGTTCGGGCCGGATAGCTGGCTTGCGGTACATATCGGACAGATGAACTGGCCGCAGCGGACTGACCCTCTGCTGTCCTATCGCAGGGTCGACGGTCGTGCCTGGCTGGCTAAATTGCGCGCGGCCATGGCCGCTGCCGCGGAGAAATTGCCGGATCACGGCAGTTTTATTGCGCGTCACTGCACTGCTGATAAATAAGGCCAGCGGGCAATCGGCAATCGGCAATCGGCAATCGGCAATCGGCAATCGGCAATCGGCAATCGGCAATCGGCAATCGGCAATCGGCAATCGGACAGCACCTTGGCATCGACGGAAAGGAATAACCAGCCATGATGCAGTTGGAGCCTGTCCCCTGGTATTACCACTCAATCGATTTCGGTATCATAGCTTCTACCCTGGC
The DNA here is from genome assembly GCA_003235325.1 of Gammaproteobacteria bacterium. GTDB lineage: Bacteria > Pseudomonadota > Gammaproteobacteria > Pseudomonadales > Porticoccaceae > SZUA-272. Next base: position 1,544 of record QJWQ01000045.1, read on the forward strand.
ATAACAGCCCTAAGTCACTTTAAAGCAATTTGTTGCCAGTATTTGTCGGTATAAGATAGTTTGTCTCGGACATGTTTCGCACGGGGTGAACTCGGTACAGCTTCCTGATCCCTGTATTTGGGGAACAGGATGTCCTGACGTTGTTCCGCTCGAAAAATAAAATAACATTGCTTGCGAGAAGCCATTGAAAGCGAGTCACTTCAAAAACAAGACCTTATTTGAAGCCCCGGATTCAGCGACAACATGGATCAGGGCACGGCGTATACCATGACGTCCAGGAGCGAATCTCTCCCAGCCGGCAGTGTCGACATGCAAACTATTGCCGACCTGGCCGGCGTTTCGCGTTCAACGGTCTCCCGCGCTCTGAGCGACAGCCCTCTGGTCAATAAAAAAACCAGGGAACGTATTCAGGCTCTGGCAAGCAAACATAACTTCGTCATCAATGAAGCCGCCCGCAATTTCCGTTTGCGTAAAACCAATATTATCAGCGTCGTACCATGTCTCGACATAGCCTCGGAACAGCAGACTTCTGACCCCTTCTTTCTGGAAATGATCGGTTATATTGCCGATGAACTGGCCGCCAGGGAAAAAGACCTGCTCCTCACCCATGCACCCATTATCAGCGCCGATGTATTTTCCAACAGCCGGGTCTACCAGCAGTCAGAGGGCGTCATCTTTCTTGGCCAGGGGCTGATTCATTCGGAACTCAACAAGTTGGCCCGGGGCAAATTGCCCTTCATTGTTTGGGGCGGCCAGATTCCGGATCGCAAGTATCCTCTGGTGGGCAGCGATAATATTCAGGGGGGGTATCTGTCCACACGCCACCTGCTGGAACAGGGTTGCAAGCGCATTGCTTTTTTTGGTGAGACTTTCCTGCCCGAGATGTTGTTGCGACACCAGGGATATTGCCGGGCTCTGGCCGAAGCGGGGCTGACCATCGAACCGGCCCTGAGGATTCCCGTACCGGTGGCCGCAGGTCACGCAAACCAGATAATCAATGCGTTTCTGGACAGCAGGGTGGCCATTGACGGCATTATGTGCTGCAGCGACCTGATCGCCATGAGCGCCATCTCCTGTCTGGGCCTACGGGGCCTGCGGGTTCCCGTCGATATTCCCGTGGTCGGCTATGACAACCTTAACGTTTCACCCCGAACCAACCCGCCATTGACCACCATTGATCAGAAAATGCGTCTGTCTGCACAAAATCTGGTGGCGGGATTGTTCACTCTCCTGGCCGGCAAGGAAATCGATGACGCCATACAGCCGGCGGAGTTGATCATCAGGGGATCGAGTTTTTCGGATCGGTCAACAGCCGGCACCTGATCTGATTTACACAATAGTAGATACCATCTCTCCTAGGGCCTGTTAACACTAATTGGATTG
>QJWQ01000150.1 GCA_003235325.1 Gammaproteobacteria bacterium
AAGGAGTTTTGATTTTCACAAGGGGAAAAGCTCACTGTGCCAATGGCCCCAATTGTTCCCGAAGCTCTCTTGAACACCTTGGTTCCCCAGAAATTGCTGATGGTTTCCATCACGGTAAATGAACATTCGGAAATAACACCAATAACCTGAGCTTGATCATTTTCAGATTCGAATGCGGTGCCGTCCGCAAATAAAATATTGTGATTGAGAGTGGAGCCACCGGTGCCATCCTGCGCAGTAATCCTGCCGACAATTGCACCGGTTTCGTCAAAGATTATGCGGCCGTTTATGTCAGAAATCAGTTGCAAGTGAATGGTGCCCGCCTGTAAAACATCGCTAATATTGAAAGTGTTAACCGAGCCTGAAACAGAAGCTCTCGAATGACATTCCTCCTCGGCAAGAAGACTGGTTGAAAATAACGCAACCAAAATCAATGACACACTAAACAAATAATTTTTCATTTTCCCCTCCTGAGCAGTTTGTTGAGGGGTGGCATGATACGCAGGGAGAGACTGATAGTCACGGAAAATGGGTTGTCACCGGGAATCATCGCGGTCAACTAAAATTGTCCACCGGGTGATCGCTGACACCGGGTCCGAAGTGTTCCGGCTGTTTTCGAGTGCTTCCGGATCGGCAGGCACTTTTATTCCGACAATGGAATATCAAATCAATTTTTTTTATTCAAACTGACACCGCTGCTATCCGTGCTTTTATCGCCGCCATTCTCATCGAATTGCCAGCCCAGGGCATTCACGTGCTGTTCGATGACGCCGCCCACCAGGTGTGATTTCGGTCCCCTGGCGAACAGCGCGACATCCTCGCCGCCGTGGGTTTCCGAGCCCATCCGGACACCCGTCTGTTGCCGGTAATCCCTGGCCTCTACCTGAGCACTGGTGAGCACCCCGTGATCGTCACTGCGCGGATTCGGACCATTCTGGTAGCCGAGTGTGGTGTAGGGTTTGCCGTCGCCGTCCAGCTGGTATGCCGTTGTTGAAGGCTCGCCTGCTGACGGGGGGCGCCGGACCAGGCCGAGAATCGGATTGCCGAGAGGCGGATAACCGGCCATGGTCAGCACGTGGGAGTGGTCGGCTGTGACCAGGATCAGGGTTTCGCTGGCGTCGGTTATCCTGGCCGCGGTATCAACGGCGTCGGAGAAGGCGGCGGAATCCGACAAAGCACGAAAGGCATTGGTGGCGTGGTGGGCGTGATCGATGCGACCGCCTTCCACCATCAGGAAATAGCCGCTTTCGTTCCGGGACAGACGCTCGATGGCGAATCGGGTCATTTCCGCCAGTGACGGTTCGGCCTCGTTATCCCGGTCTGCCTCGAAGGCCATATGGGAATCCGAGAACAGCGCCAGGACCGGCGCCGAGCCTGGCTTCAGATCACGCATCGATTTGGCATTGTCGACATAGATGCGATTCTCAAACTTTTGTTGCCACTCCCGTACCAGGTTTCGACCATCCATTCGCCTGCCACCGGCATCAGCGGGCAGGAAGTTGGCCCGGCCACCCCCGAGAACCAGGTCGATACCGTTGCCCTGACTGAAATCCGCAAGTTGTGCGGCGATATCCCGGCAACCCCTGAGACGGGCCTCCTCCGGCATTTCAGCGTCGTTCTCCCAGTCCCGGTCGGGGGCGTGACTGTAGAAAGCGGCAGGAGTGGCATGGGTTATACGGGCAGTGCTGACCAGGCCGGTGGCCATGCCCCGCCGTTCGGCCCGCTCCACCAGGGTTGCCGGAAAGTCCCGGGATGGGCCGTAGCAGGCGTTCACGGGCTGGTCGGCGCGGAGGGCGATGGTGCCGATGCGGGCCTTGACTCCGGTGGCCATGGCGCTGGCAGTGCCGGCGGAGTCCGGCACCTGGGCATCGGCGTTGTAGGTCTTGACCAGGGCACTGTGGGGGAACTTTTCGAAGGCAAGAGAGTGTCCTTCCCCTGACAACCCCAGCCGTTGGCCAGCAAAGATACGGGCGGCGGTGATAGTGGATATGCCCATGCCGTCGCCGATAAACAGAATGACATTTTTCGCCCGGTGATTATTGGCCTCGACGGCCAGCCGCGTCTGCAAACCCTCCTGGCCAGTGCGCCACCAGGGGTCTTCCGCAGTCGACGTCGTATCGGCCAGAGTGGTCGAGCAAACAGCAAGACTGACTAACAAGATGCCTGAAAAATGTCTCTCTACTCTGCGCTTCATGCTGTGCTCATGATGGTAGTGGTTAATCGTCGGGAGGTGCTTTGGCTTCCCGCAGTTGAAAACCGGACCCAGGGCCGTCGCGGCCAAATTATACGCCATGAAGCCGGATGGGCATTGCCTATGGGGCGAAGGAGCGGGAGCCCCGGGGGTTAATCCACCTGGCGACTGCAACAGGTCGATCGCCTGGAGGCCATTTGCCCAAAGCACTACTGTGCGACTCTGGCACCCAGTCCGGGGGCTTGCCCGGATTTTAGTGCTATTGCGCACATTTCAGGCATTGCCCAGTATTTTTTACTTTTTTCCCGATATCGGGCATTTAACGTAACCCGGGCGGGGATTGCCGGGAAAATGTCGAGGATTGCCGGGTCTCTGTCAGACAAAATTTGTTGCAGAACTTTTGCTGCGTTCAAATCCACACAATCCACTCTTTATTTGCTCGTGGATATGGGTACACTACGCGCTTTAAAAATTCTACCTCCCTGTTTCGCCTCTGAAGGATTTAAAAACGAATGAATGCTGTAAACTTCCAACTCAAGGGAAGTGTGGTCACGGCAATCGTACTGGAACTTTACCAGTACGATCCAGAAACCTTTGCCACGGACCTGAAAGACAGGGTCCAACAGGCTCCCGCCCTGTTTGAACACTCGGCGGTCGTCATCAGCATGGACAAATTTGACGGTAGTTACGATCTGATCAACTTCATTACCCTGGTAAAACAGTGTCGCGATGCGGGCATGCAGCCCATCGCTTTTCGCGGCGGTGAAAAGCATCTCCAGAGTGCCATTCGTTCCACGGGTCTTGCCTGGTTGCCGTCCACCGGAGCACGCAACAATGATCGTGAACTGGAAGCCCCCGCCGCGACACCGGAAGTGGAAAAAGTGGTGGAGACTGTCGTTGAGAAGGTGGTGGAGGAGAAAGTGGTTCATCGTGCCAGCAAGGTTCTCACCCGGCCGGTGCGTTCGGGGCAGCAGTTTTACGCCCAGGATGCCGACCTGATCGTTCTGACCAATGTTGCCGAAGGCGCCGAAGTTCTGGCTGACGGCCATGTCCATGTCTACGGTGCCCTGCGGGGTCGGGCACTGGCTGGAGTCAGGGGCGACAAGAGTGCCCGGGTCTTCTGTCAGAGCCTTGAAGCTGAACTGGTTTCCGTGGGCGGAGTCTTCATGCTCAGTGATGAATTGCGGGAGCGCTGCTGGAAACAGCCAAGTTACGTATCCCTGGATGATGATCAGTTAACAATCAGTAAAATCTGAAGTATCACGTTGCCTTTGCCAGCCTTCCCAGGTTTTTCCTTCATGACGTTTGATCTCGCCCGGATTGGCAATCAACTTTTATTTACCTTTAAAACAACCAGCCCCCCGGAAGGGCTTTGAGGAGTTAATCGTGGCCAAAATAATTGTCGTCACTTCAGGAAAGGGCGGTGTTGGCAAGACCACCAGCAGCGCATCAATTGGAACCGGTCTGGCATCTCGCGGCTTCAAGACCGTCATCATCGATTTTGATGTCGGCCTGCGTAATCTCGATTTGATCATGGGCTGCGAACGCCGTGTCGTTTACGATTTCGTCAACGTCATCAACACCGAAGCCTCCCTGAACCAGGCGTTGATTCGCGACAAGCGTATTCCCACCCTGTCTATTCTGCCGGCTTCGCAAACCCGGGATAAGGAAGCCCTGACCAGAGAGGGAGTGCAGAATGTGCTGGATCAATTGTCCAAGACTTTTGACTACATTGTTTGTGATTCACCTGCCGGCATCGAGCGCGGAGCCCAGATGGCGCTCTATTTTGCCGATATCGCCATTGTTGTCACCAATCCCGAGGTATCCTCAGTAAGGGATTCGGACCGGATTCTGGGGATTCTGCAGAGCAAGTCCCGGCGGGCGGAGAAGGGCGAGATCATAGAGGAACACCTGTTGTTGACCCGCTATAACCCTCAGCGGGTAGCCATTGGCGAAATGCTCAGTGTCGAGGATGTCAAGGATATCCTGGCCATTCCCCTGCTGGGTGTCATTCCGGAATCAGAAGCTGTGCTGAAAGCCTCCAACCAGGGAACGCCGGTAATTCACGACCAGGAGTCCACTTCCGGTATGGCCTATGATGATGCCGTGCGCCGTCTGTTGGGAGAAGACATCCCCCATCGCTTCGTCGACATTACCAGGAAGAATTTCTTCAAGCGTCTGATTGGAGCTTGATCATGAGTATCTTTAACTATTTTCTCAACAAAAGGCAGCCCGCGTCCGCGTCCGTCGCCAAGGAGCGGCTGCAAATCCTGGTGGCCCACGAGCGCAGCCGGCGCTCGCAGCCGGACTATATGGAAAAAATGCAACTGGAAATCCTGGAAGTCATTCGCAAATACGTGGAGGTAGACCAGGAGCAGGTGAATATCCGTCTCGACAACAGCGATGACTGTTCCATTCTGGAGTTGAACGTTACTCTGCCGGATTGACCTTCCAGGGTAAAAGAAAAACCGGCTTTCCCTTTCCAGGTCCGGTTAGATCTGCGCCAAAATCCGGGTGAGTCACGCAGGGAAAGCCCGGGTCACAATTGGTGGCAGGTACAATGCAGTTACTCTGACCCTGCGTCTGGTGCAGGTCATGGGTGGCTCTGATGCGAGTGCGGGGATGCCAGCGGTTTCACCCGGATGAAACGCTGGACAGCCCTGAACCATTGCCATAGAATTCCCGCTCAGGTTTACGCTGGCTGCTGAGCCTGAACATCCGGATAGGCAATGAACTGAATGCAAACACCAGGCGAGATGAAACAAATGCTTTCATCTCGCTTTTTTGCAACCTGAATAAAGGCATCGCCCGGTTCCGCCTCTACCTGTCAGCCGAGCATCCGTAGTTGTCCGTTTCCCCAAGAGGAGTCTGCGTTGAAATCCGATAGACATCGGCCCGCCTTGCTCGCGCTCGAAGATGGCACTATTTTCAAAGGCATCGCTATTGGCGCCGATGGCGTATCCAGCGGTGAGGTTGTTTTCAATACGGCAATAACCGGTTATCAGGAAATACTTACCGACCCTTCCTACGCCCGTCAGATTGTGACTTTGACCTATCCACATATTGGCAATGTCGGCACCAATTCCGAGGATGAGGAATCCGCCAATATCTGGGCCGCGGGTCTGGTAATTCGGGATTTGCCACTTCTGGCCAGTAACTTCCGCAGCCAGAAGACCCTGGGGCAATACCTTCGCGACCGGAATATCCTGGGTATTGCCGATATCGATACTCGAAAACTGACGCGGATCCTGCGGGAAAAAGGCGCCCAGAACGGTTGCCTGATGGCCGGGGATATCGATGTCCAGCAGGCGTTTGCGCTGGCCCGGGCTTTTCCCGGCCTCAAGGGGATGGACCTGGCCCGGGAGGTCACGGTCGCCGAGTCCTACCAATGGAGCGAAGGCAGCTGGCAGCTGGGCAGTGGCTTTCGATCCGGCCAGAACATCAGGTTTCACGTGGTGGCCTATGACTTTGGCGTCAAGCGCAATATCTTGCGCATGCTGGTCGATCGTGGCTGCCGGTTGACCGTGGTTCCGGCCAGCACACCGGCTTCGACGGTTCTGGCCATGAACCCCGACGGGGTGTTCCTGTCCAACGGACCCGGTGACCCGGAACCCTGTGACTATGCCATCGGTGCCATTCGGGATCTGCTGCAAACCCGGCTTCCCGTCTTTGGTATTTGCCTTGGCCACCAGCTGCTGGCGCTGGCCTCCGGGGCCAGATCGGTAAAAATGAAATTCGGTCACCACGGTGCCAATCACCCGGTGCAGAATCTCGACGACAGGACTGTCCTGATCACCAGCCAGAACCACGGTTTTACCGTCGACGAGGCCAGCCTGCCCTCGACATTGCGGCCTACCCACCGGTCACTGTTTGATGGCAGCCTCCAGGGTATCCATCGCACCGACCGGCCGGCATTCAGTTTTCAGGGGCATCCTGAGGCCAGCCCCGGCCCCCACGATGCGGCACCACTGTTTGATCACTTCATTGAACTGATGGCGTCGCGTTGCGCCTGACCACGGACAGTTAAAGACCCATGCCTAAACGCTCAGACATCCACAGCATTCTGATTATTGGCGCCGGACCCATTGTCATTGGCCAGGCCTGCGAATTTGACTATTCCGGTGCCCAGGCCTGCAAGGCGCTCAGAGAAGAGGGCTACCGGGTCATTCTGGTGAACTCCAATCCGGCCACCATCATGACCGATCCTTCCATGGCCGACGCCACCTATATCGAGCCGGTAGAGTGGCAGACGGTTGCGGCCATTATCGACAAGGAGCGTCCTGATGCCCTGCTGCCGACCATGGGTGGCCAGACGGCGCTTAATTGCGCTCTGGACCTTGCCCGCGAAGGCGTGCTGGAAAAGTACGGCGTGCGCATGATCGGCGCCGACCAGGACGCCATAGACAAGGCCGAGGACCGGGAACGTTTTGACCAGGCGATGAAGGCCATTGGCCTGGAGACCCCCAGGGCCGTGATCGTTCACAGCCTGGAAGAGGCACTGCAGGTGCCCGACCAGTTCGGTTACCCCTGTATTATCAGGCCTTCATTTACCATGGGTGGTTCCGGTGGCGGTATCGCCTATAACCGGGAAGAGTTCGAGGAAATCTGCCGGCGCGGTCTCGATCTGTCACCCACCTGCGAACTGTTGATCGATGAATCCCTGATCGGCTGGAAAGAATTCGAGATGGAGGTGGTGCGGGATAAAAATGACAACTGCATCATCATCTGTTCCATAGAGAATTTTGACCCCATGGGGGTGCATACCGGCGATTCGATCACGGTCGCGCCGGCACAGACCCTCACCGACAAGGAATACCAGATCATGCGCGATGCCTCCATCAAGGTGTTGCGGGAGATCGGTGTCGAGACCGGGGGCTCCAATGTCCAGTTTGCCGTGGAACCATCAACCGGTCGCCTGGTGGTGATAGAGATGAATCCCCGGGTTTCACGGTCTTCGGCGCTGGCCTCCAAGGCCACGGGATTTCCCATCGCCAAGGTGGCAGCCAAACTGGCGGTGGGCTACACCCTGGATGAACTGCAGAATGAAATCACCGGTGGCGCCACTCCGGCCTCCTTCGAACCCAGCATCGATTACGTGGTCACCAAGGTGCCGCGCTTTGCCTTTGAGAAATTTACCCAGGCCAATGCCACCCTGACCACCCAGATGAAATCCGTGGGCGAGGTCATGGCCATCGGCCGCACTTTCCAGGAGTCACTGCACAAAGCCCTGCGCGGTCTGGAGGTGGATTCATCCGGTTTTGAAACCCTTCTGGAAGAAGAGGGTGCCAGCCTGGAGCGGGTGCAACAATGCCTGGCCGAACCCGGCGCCAAGAGAATCTGGCAACTTGGCGATGCCTTTCGCCTGGGGCTCGCCGTCGACGAGGTACACCGGGTGACCGGCATCGATCCCTGGTTTCTGGTACAAATCGAGGATTTGATCCTGACCGAACAACGCTTAGCCGGGACTCTCCTGGAGGATCTGGGTCGGGACCAGCTCTACCGACTCAAACGCAAGGGATTCTCCGACAAGCGCCTGGCGCTGCTGCTGGGCACCCGGGAGTCTCAGGTTCGCCACTACCGGCAATCCCTGAGCCTGAGGCCGGTGTACAAGCGGGTGGACACCTGCGCCGCCGAGTTTGCCACGTCCACGGCTTACCTGTATTCCACCTACGAGGAAGAATGTGAGGCACAGCCATCGAACCGAAAGAAGATTCTGGTTCTGGGCGGCGGACCCAATCGCATCGGTCAGGGCATCGAGTTTGATTACTGTTGTGTCCACGCCGCCCTGGCGATGCGTGAAGACGGCTACGAAACCATTATGGTCAACTGCAACCCGGAAACGGTTTCCACCGATTATGATTCCTCTGACCGACTCTATTTCGAGCCGGTCACCCTCGAGGATGTTCTGGAGATTGTCCACATCGAAAAGCCGGTGGGGGTCATCGTCCAGTTCGGTGGCCAGACGCCGCTGAAACTGGCCAGGGCGCTGGAGGCGGCAGGCGTGCCCATTATCGGTACCACCCCGGATGCCATTGACCGGGCTGAGGACCGGGAACGGTTTCAGCAGATGATAGACAAGCTGGGTTTGCTGCAACCCCCCAACGCCATTGTCCGTTCCACCGACTCCGCGCTGGAGAAGGCGTCGATCATCGGTTACCCGCTGGTGGTCAGACCCTCCTACGTGCTCGGCGGTCGGGCCATGGAAATCGTCTACTCCGAATCCGAGTTGATGCGCTACATGCGCGAGGCGGTGCAGGTCTCGGAGGATGCTCCGGTTTTGCTGGATTATTTTCTGTCTTCGGCGGTGGAGGTGGATATCGATGCCGTATCGGACGGTGTCGACGTGGTCATCGGCGCCATCATGCAGCATATCGAACAGGCCGGCATTCACTCCGGTGATTCCGCCTGTTCCCTGCCTCCCTACAGTCTGCCGGTGGAGGTTCAGGACGAAATGCGCGGTATCGTCAGGGCCATGGCCGTCGAGCTTGGCGTCAAGGGGCTGATGAATGTGCAACTGGCCTGGCAGGATGGCAAAATTTATGTCATCGAGGTCAATCCACGGGCTTCACGCACCGTGCCTTTCGTTTCCAAGTGTATCGGCGTTTCCCTGGCCAAGGTGGCGGCTCGGTGTATGGCCGGCACCACGCTGGTAAACCAGAATTTCACCCGGGAAGTGGTACCCCCCTATTTCTCGGTCAAGGAAGCCGTGTTTCCGTTCAACAAGTTTCCGGGTATCGACCCGATTCTGGGGCCGGAGATGAAGTCCACTGGCGAGGTCATGGGTATTGGTGATACCTTTCCGGAGGCCTATGCCAAGGCGCAACTGGGCGCCAGCGATGTAATCCCGATCAGGGGTACTGCTTTTGTCAGTGTCCGGGATAGGGACAAGGTCGGTGTCATTGGCATTGCCCGCTCTCTGATCGACCTGGGTTTCAGCCTGGTGGCCACCCGAGGCACTGCGGCGGTAATACGCGAGGCTGGCCTTGCGGTCGAAAGTATCAACAAGGTACAGGAAGGCCGCCCCCACGTTGTCGATATGATCAAGAACGGCAAGATTCACCTTGTCGTCAATACCACGGAAGGGAGGCAGGCGATAGCCGATTCTTCCACCATTCGGTCGACAGCCGAGTCCCATGGTGTCTACTACACAACTACCCTGGCCGGGGGTAATGCCGTGTGTATGGCCCTGCTGCACGGCAGTTCCATCAATGTTCGGGCACTGCAACAGCTACACAGAGCGATTCAATCATGAACAAGATTCCAATGACCGTAAACGGCGCCGAGCAACTTCGCGCCGAACTTGAAAATTTGAAGCGGGTTGAAAGGCCACGCATTGTCCAGGCCATAGCCGACGCCAGGGAGCACGGCGACCTGAAGGAAAATGCCGAATACCATGCCGCCCGAGAGCAACAGAGCTTCGCCGAAGGCCGAATCCAGGAAATCGAGGGCAAGCTCAGCCATGCCCAGATCATCGACGTTTCCAGGATTCCCGAGGCAGACAAGGTTATTTTTGGCTGTACCGTTACCATCATCAATGTCGAGAACGAGGCCAGCCAGACCTACACTATTGTCGGTGATGATGAGGCCGACCTTAAACTTGGCAAGATTTCCTACCAGTCACCAATTGCCCGTGCCCTGATCGGCAAGGAGGTCGGTGACGTGGTGCCGGTAAAAACCCCGGCCGGACTGGTGGAATACGAAATCGACACGGTCAGTCATGGTTGATTCTTCAGTTCTGCCTTCACGATCAGGATATTTTCAGCCGCCTGGAATGAAGCCTTCGATGTCCGGTTCAATATCGAGTCAGTTGTGTATACTACGCCGCCTTCGCCGTGCCGGTTATTTCAGCCGCCCTGACGGCAGCATTTAAGCAGAGGAACAGGTTTGGATTTTTTGGTCTTTATCAGCGGTGAGTGGCTTCTGGTCAGTGTCCTATTGGTGCTGGTCTACCTGTTTTTCCTTACCGAACGAATTCGGGGCGGCAAGCCAATCTCGTCTCATGAGGTAACCCGGCTGCTCAACAGCGACAGTGGCATTCTTGTCGATATACGCGATGCCAAGGATTTCAATGGCGGCCATATAGCCGGGGCACTGAATATCCCTCTGGCCCGGTTTACCGAACGTATGGCGGAACTGGAGAAGTATCGTGACAAGACTATTGTTGTCGCCGACAAGATGGGGCAGCATGCCGGTGCAGTGGGCAAGAAATTACAACAGGCCAGTTATACGGCCAGGCGGCTACAGGGTGGCATGGCGGAGTGGTCAAACCAGAACCTGCCCCTGGTGCGCAAAAAATGATTATAAGACTGTACGGAACGCGATACTGTTCCTATTGCGTGGCTGCCCGCCACCTGCTTCGGCAACGGCGCCTGGCCTTCGAGGAGATTTCGCTGGATCTTGATTCTCGGTTACGGCAACAAATACGTGAACGCAGCGGCCGTTATACCGTTCCGCAGATATGGATTGGTGATACCCATATCGGCGGATACAGCGAACTGCTGGCCTGGGATCATGCCGGTCATTTACAGGCCCTGGTAACAGAAAAACGGGCAGTTCGCTGCCGACAGACTACTGAAAACAACTCTACTACCCACGACATAACAGCAAAGGTTGAATCATGACTTACGATACAGATACTTCCACAGATCAGAGCGCTGCTGAACCTCAGAAAGCACAGGCTCAGTTTGCCCTGCAAAGGCTTTTTCTCAAGGATATCTCGTTCGAGGCACCTCTTGGCGCCAAGGCTTTTCTGAAGCAACTGAAACCCCAGGTAAACCAGGATATATCCTCCCGGATCAACAAGCTTAACGATGAAAACTACGAGGTGGTTCTGAACCTGACAATCACGGTTAAAAGCGAGGAAGAAACCCTCTACCTGGTTGAAGTACAGCAGGCCGGTATTTTCATGGTCAAGGGCCTACAGGATAACCAGTTGGCGCAGCTGCTCAACACCCAGTGCCCCAATATCCTGTTTCCCTATGCCCGGGAAACCGTGGACAACATGGTGGTCAAGGGTGGCTTTCCACCGTTGATGTTGCCGCCGATCAATTTCGATGCACTGTTCCAGCAGGCCGTGATGCAGGCCAAGGCCAAGGCCGAACAGGCTGCATCAACAGGACAGGAGCACTGAAGCCAAAACCGGAATAGCAGATTCGAGGCCGGGTGGTTTCCTTTCCCCGGCCGCCTGGACCTTTCGGAGAAAGCCCAGAACAGACTTTTGCCGGGTGCACCGAAAAGTAGGGGAAACTATCCGGATTTCCTTCGTCTTTCGAGGGCTGATGCTGTTCGGCGGCTCTTGACCGCGAATCAGTGCCAGCATCATGAAAACGGCAGTGATTCAGCAACGACCTTGTCGGATTAACATCCCCGTCTGCCCGTTATCGACCACTTGGTTGAAACCTGCTTCCAGATTCCGGCTGAAACAGTTTCGTATCGAAAGCGGCAATCAGTCGTTGTCGATATCGATGTCATGGCCGTCGTCAGCCAGGCCCAATTCCTTTAATTTTCTGGTCAGCGTGTTTCGTCCCCAGCCGAGCAGATTTGCAGCTTCCTTTTTCCTGCCCGCTGTATGTTCCAGGGCCATTTCAATCATGGCCTTCTCAAATGCCGGTACCGCGATATCCAGAATTTGCTCCTTGCCGGACTTCAGCTGGGTTTGGGCCCAATGGCGAAGCGACATCTCCCAGTTTTCATGGGTGGCAACCGGCCGTGTCTCCGCGTTCAGCAGTTCCGGTGGCAGGTCGGAGAGATGGATATCCCGCCCCGACGCCATCACTGTTAACCAGCGGCAGGTATTTTCGAGCTGCCTGACATTGCCTGGCCAGGGGATGTTCATCAGGTAGGTTTCCGCCTCTGTGGTCAGTACCTTGGGCTCAACATCCAGTTCCATGGCGGACTGCTTGAAAAAATGCTGTATGAGCTTGGGTATATCCTCCCGGCGGTCCGACAGTTTTGGCAAATGGATGCGGATAACGTTAAGCCGGTGAAACAGGTCCTCCCGAAACCGGTGTTCAGCCACCAGTCCTTCCAGAACCTGGTGGGTGGCGGCAATGATCCGAACATTGACCTTGACCGGTGTATGGCCACCTACGCGATAAAATTCTCCATCAGCCAGCACCCGCAGCAGCCGGGTCTGTGCTTCGGCGGGCATGTCACCGATTTCATCCAGAAAAAGAGTGCCGGTATCGGCCTGCTCAAAGCGGCCGGGACGCCGCTGGCTGGCACCGGTGAAGGCACCTTTTTCATGACCGAACAGTTCTGATTCAATCAGGTCCTTGGGAATGGCCGCCATGTTCAGGGCGATGAAGGGATTCCCGGACCTGGGGCTGTGCCGGTGCAGTGCCCGGGCCACCAGTTCCTTGCCGGTGCCGGATTCACCGTTGATCAACACGGTGATATGGGAGTGCGACAGTCGGCCTATAGCCCGAAAGACTTCCTGCATCGCCGGAGCCTCGCCAATAATTTCAGTCTGGGCATCCGACTCCTCTTCAGGTAGCGGACGATTCTGTTCCTTGACGAAATTGATGGCTCTGTTGGCAACGGAGACCAGATCGTTGACATCAAAGGGCTTTGGGAGATATTCGAAAGCACCGCCCTGGTAGGCTGCTACCGCGCTGTCCAGGTCGGAATGGGCAGTGGTGATAATGATGGGCAGCCGCGGATTTTCGGTATGGATCTTGTCCAGTAGTTCAAGGCCGCTCATACCCGGCATGCGAATGTCGCTGATAATGGTGTCGGGTTGTTCCCGGCTCAGGGCTGATATCAGGGAATTGGCATCCTCAAAGCTGCTGACAATGAACTCCTCCCTGCCCAGGGCTTTTTCCATAACCCAGCGAATGGAACGGTCGTCATCAACTATCCAGATTGTCGGCTTTTCATTCATGGTCGTTATCGATCGGCAAGTAGACGGAAAATTGGGTGTATCCAGGTTCGCTTTCGCATTCGATCAGGCCCTGGTGGCGGTTTATGGCGGATTGCGCAATAGGCAACCCGAGACCACTTCCTGCCGGGCGACCGCTGATCATTGGGAAAAAGATTCTGTCGACGATATCGGGGTCAATGCCCGGCCCATTGTCGATAATATCCAGCCGGCAAAGGACCTTGTGGTTGGCCTTGCCGATGGTGATATTTCGCTGGACTCTGGTGCGCAGAATGATCTTGCCGCTGTCCAGCATGTCGTTGTCCACAAGTGCCTGCATGGCATTGCGAACGATATTAAGTATCGCCTGGATCAATTGCTCCCGGTGGCCGCTGAATTCCGGAATGCTTGGGTCATAGTCCCTGACAATAGTCAGCGCGCCTCGCGTTTCGGCTGCAACCAGGGTCGCCACGTGCTCGATCACTTCATGAATATTCAGTCGGTTGAATTTCAGCGGCTGATTGGGCCCGAGAAGCTGGTCCACCAGCAGGCAGAGGCGTTCAACTTCTGCGATGATGATGTCGGTGTATTCCTGCATTTCCTCGCTGGCCAGCTCCGCTGCCAACAATTGCGCCGCACCGCGAATACCCCCCAGTGGATTCTTGATTTCATGGGCGAGACCCCGAATCAGGTTTCTGGAGGTATCGTGGGCCGAGAGCAGGGCCTCCTCGCGATTGATACGAAGAATCCTTTCCATGGGTTGCATCTCGATCAACAGAAATCTCTTTCCGGAATCGGTAAAGGGCGAAGCGGTAAAATCGACGATGGTGTAACTCTGATCCGACAACAGCAGTCTGGCTCTGCGTTCGGTAAACGGATGGGTGTTTTTAAGGGATGTTTTCAGGGCTTGAATCCGGTCTTCGGATTCGCTGAAAAAAGGTTTGCCAGAGGTGCCGGCAGCTCTCTGGAAACTGGTAGCCAGCAGGTTCTCAGCAGCCGGGTTCATATATTGAATCGTCAACCTGTCGTCCAGCAATACCAGAGCAGTACTCAGGTTCTCCGATAACAACAAATGTTGATTCCAGTTGCTCATGGATAAATCCGATAATTATTCCCCTTCATGACGCAAATACCGGGCCAATCTGCCAGGCCACGGAATAAAGCCATAAATTGGCTTTTATCAGTTTAAGTGTAGTTTAAAGCCGGATTATGCGCACATTTATAGTGCAATAAAACGCCCTGAATTGTGGCAGGATCGCTAATTGGCAGGTCCTGGTTTAGGTCCCTGGTTGAGTCGTGACCCGCGTTTCACATAAATGGTCACTGATGGGGAGGAAGCTATAACTTCGCCGATATCATTGATTACTTGTGCCTGTAGTTGATGACTGCCGCGAATCAGATTATCGATGACAAAACTGGTGGCTGCAGCAGGGTCGCCCCAGGGCGCACCATCAAAGAGCAATTGGATACGATGGTTCAGGGCAATTGCAGGGCTGGTGGAGATCTGTACAATCAAGTCCAGCTGACCTGGTGGAATTGTTGAGTCCGCCCCTGGCTGAACGATCCGAACTGAATCGTAAACTGAAACTGATGAGGTCTTCCCGGAGCTTTTTGTCTCCGGCGCCTTTAGCGCCGGTTGGGTGTTGGGTTGCTGGATACTGACCGGTTGCATTTGTTCATTATCGGCCGGGGGTTGATCAGTAAATGTTACGCGACCCTCACTGTCTACAACCCGGTAAACCTCCGCCGGCGCCTTTGGCGTTATGGCCAACGATACCGCCGCTATTAAAGCTAAAACCGGGTAACTTGCCTTCATTCCAGCCTCCCTTGTCTCTCCATCCAAGCCTATTAGTAATTGGACCAAAGAAAAAGCCCGTTATTCATGGAATAACGGGCTTTTTTATCAGAATCCGGACTTGGACTCGAAATAGCAGGGTCTAGACGCTGTAGTACATCTCGAATTCGACCGGGTGCGTAGTCATGTTCAGACGTTCAACTTCATCCCGCTTCAGCTTGATGTAAGCATCGATGGCATCATCGGTGAAGACGCCCCCCTTGGTCAGGAAGCCCCGGTCCGCATCCAGTGAGTCCAGTGCCTGTTCCAGGCTGGAGCAGACGGTGGGAATGGCCAGTGCTTCTTCGGGTGGAAGATCATAGAGGTCCTTGTCTGCCGCATCGCCCGGATGAATCTTGTTTTCGATACCATCCAGACCGGCCATCAACAGGGCGGCGAAAGTCAGGTAGGGATTGGCAGCGGGGTCAGGGAACCGGGTTTCAATGCGGCGGCCCTTGGGACTCGGCACATAGGGAATTCGAATCGACGCAGAGCGGTTGCGCGCCGAGTAGGCCAGCATAACCGGCGCTTCGAATCCGGGGACAAGACGCTTGTAAGAATTGGTGGAACCGTTGGTGATGGCATTCAGAGCCCGCGCGTGCTTGATGATGCCGCCAATGTAATAAAGCGCCATGTCTGACAGTCCGGCATAGGCGTCGCCGGCAAACTGGTTGACGCCACCCTTGCTGAACGACTGGTGTACGTGCATGCCACTGCCGTTGTCGCCAACCAGGGGTTTCGGCATGAAGGTGGCCGTTTTGCCATAGGCGTGGGCGACGTTGTGTACACAGTACTTGAGTATCTGCACTTCGTCGGCTTTCTTTGTAAGGGTATTGGCGCCGACTCCGATTTCGCACTGGCCAGCTGTACCCACTTCGTGGTGGTGAACCTCGACATGTAAGCCCATTTGTTCCATGGCGGCACACATGGCAGCGCGGAGATCATGCAGGCTATCTACCGGAGGTACGGGAAAATAGCCGCCCTTGATACCGGGACGGTGGCCCATGTTGCCATCATTAAAGGAGTGTTCAGATGACCAGGCTGCCTCTTCTGAGTTGATTTTGTAAAAAGCGCCACTGATCGATGCGCCCCATTTGATGTCATCGAAGACAAAGAATTCGGGTTCAGGACCAAACAGGGCAGTGTCGCCGTAACCGGTGGTTTGCAGGTATTCCTCGGCGCGCATGGCGATAGACCGGGGATCCCGTTCGTAGCCCTGACGCGTAATCGGGTCGACGATATTGCAGCGCACGATGACGGTTGGTTCGTCGGTGAAGGGATCGAGGATCGAGGTTGAGTCATCGGGCATCAGAATCATGTCTGATTCGTTGATGCCTTTCCAGCCGGCGATGGATGAACCATCAAACATTTTACCGTCGACAAAGAAGTCATCGTTGATTTCACCAATGGGCAGGGATACGTGTTGTTCCTTGCCCTTGGTGTCAGTGAAGCGCAGGTCGATCCAGCGGGCTTCACTCTCTTTGATCAGACTAAGGGTTCTGTCAGACATTATTTCCTCCAGGATATGATTCGGGTTGAAATCTTTGTGTTATCAGGGTGGTTTGGAAAAATTCCGCGGTGTTCAAGCGGTAGGCGAAGCAAATACTATGCCACGCATTAAACGAGTTTTCAGGTGGACAATCTGGTCAATTAGAGACCGGTTTGTAAACCTGCTGTACTATTTGTTAACCCAATAAGCATAATTTTTGGTGCGCTTTAATCTATGTTGCACCAAAATAGATCCTCATGCCTTATTGTCGGTGGCTATTTTGCACCAACTTGCTCATAAGGTATAGACGTATTCTGATCGTTACCGGGCACTGGGTTATAATGCGGTGCCAATTCTAATGTTCCCGGAATCATCACCTTGTATTTTATCGTTAAACTGTTCCCGGAAATTACCATCAAGAGCAGTCCAGTACGAAAGCGTCTAACCCGGCAACTGCGCAACAATCTCAGGTCACTGTTAAAGCCTCTGGCCCCGACCATCGACGTACAGCGGGATTGGGAAAAAATCGAGATATCCGGTCCCACTGGGGATTTGACACTGAAAAACGAGGTGGTCCGGATTCTGAAAAATACGCCAGGCATCGCCAATTTCTCTTCGGTGGACTGCTACCCCCTGGGCGATCTTGACGACATACTCGACAAAACCCTTGGCCATTGGCAGGGTAATCTCAAGGGCAAGACTTTCTGTGTCAGAGTAAAACGAAGCGGCAACCACGACTTCAGGTCAACGGATGTAGAGCGGTACGTCGGCGGGGGCATATTGCATCGCACAGATGCCAAAGCGGTCAGGCTCAAGAATCCTGAGGTTACGGTTAATCTGGAAATCAGGCAGGATAAGCTGTTTGTAATTCAGGAAACGGCACCCGGATTGGGTGGCTTTCCCCTGGGTTCGCAAGATTCGGTACTCTCCCTGGTTTCCGGTGGATTCGATTCCACGGTGGCAAGTTACCTCAGTATCCGCAGAGGGATCAGAACCCACTTCTGCTTTTTTAACCTGGGTGGACGCGCTCATGAAATGGGGGTCAAACAGGTTGCAAATTTCCTGTGGAACAGTTTCTCTGCTTCGCACCGTGTAGAGTTTGTCAGTGTTCCCTTTGAATCCGTGGTTGCCGAAATTCTGCAGAAGGTCGACAACGCCTACATGGGTGTGGTCCTGAAACGGATGATGATCAGGGCAGCCACTCTAATAGCCAGGGAAATGAATGCCGGCGCTTTGGTAACAGGAGAGGCCGTCGCCCAGGTTTCGAGCCAGACACTGGCCAACCTCAAGGTTATCGATGGCGCTACGGACATGCTCACCATCAGGCCACTGGCGTTCATGGACAAGGAAGACATCATTCGGATTGCCAGACAGATAGGCACCGAAGCCTTTGCCGCCAGTATGCCCGAGTACTGTGGCGTCATCTCCGTAAAACCAACCACGAGAGCCAAGCCTGAACGCCTGGTACACGAGGAACAGAAATTTGATTATGCCGTGCTTGACCGGGCAGTTGCGAACAGGCGTCGGCAAACTATCGACAGGGTGCTGGAAGCTGATTCATCCCATGTGCAGGACCAGCAAGAGTCTGGTGTTGAGATTTTCAGCGCCCCCCAGCCGGACCAGGTCGTCATTGATATTCGCCACCCGGACGAAGTTGATGCCCGACCTCTAAACGCAGGAACGGTGAAAATAATCAATATCCCTTTTTTTGAGCTGTCCAGAAATTACGAGGCCCTTGACCAGAAAAAATCTTATCTGCTTTATTGTGGCAAAGGGGTAATGAGCCGACTTCATGCCGAAATCCTACATGACCTGGGTCACAGCAATGTCGGCGTATACCGACCCTGATCAGCCCTGTTCCCTGACTGCGCCAATGACGTGCACTCATTTCCCCCGGCCAGTCCTGTCAGGATAAAACCAACCGCGGAATTGGCCCATTTTCACCATCAGTCTCGATGAAATTTCAGTCTGGATTTCAGTGCCTTGGTGCTGAATCCATTTGTGACGAAGTTAACAGTATGGATCAAACCCTGCGCCATTGACCGGCCGATATTTTCCGTTCGTCTTTAAGCAGCAGTCCGATTTTCCGGACCGACTTATATTGCGCCTGACCTCCAACATCCTGTTGATTGCATTAGGTGACCAGAATGGACTTTTCGCGGAACAATATCTTCGACACCGAGCCAAGGCTGAATCAGGAATTATCAGTGCTATCCGCGATGCGGCTCAGGGAGGGAGTGTTGGTCTCATTTTTACTGGTGTCGCTAACTGCCCTGATGTGCCATGAGAATTTTCACCAGTCGATGCTCCTGACAGTTGCGGCATTGATCATCGCCATCATCCTGGGCAGATTCTTGCAGGTATCGAGGTTGGTCAGGGACTTTACTCCGGACGATAATGAATGCCGCACCAGACTGGACAGCCTCAGTCTGATTTCAGCAATTTCTGACGGGGTTTTCTGGTGGCTCATTGGCTGGATATTGCTGGCCAACGGCATGATCGATATCAACTTTTATATGGCCATCAGCGTAGCCGCAGCAGTCACCTACGGCTATATCTATCTGTTCAATCCCAGAAGCGCCCTGGCTGTATCCGGGATTATTCTACTGTCTTCAGTACCGCTGTCGCTGGTTTATGGTAATAGCATCGCCTACCAGTCCGCGTCCTTTGTCCTGGCATTTTCACTGGCCCTGGGTTTTGCAGTTTATAGGCAGAGAAGGTTGCTGATTAATCAAACGGATGCATGTATTCGCAGCGAACATTTGGCCCAGCGTGCCAACGAGGCCAATTTTGTCTTTAATCAGCACTGGCAGAATACACCCCTTGCCGCTATTGAATGGGATCAGCGGTTCAGGATCTGCAGTTGGAACCCCAGTGCCGAGACCATTTTTGGATTTAGTGCCGAGGAGGCCCTGGGCCAACCCCTTAACCTGATTTTTCATGGGGAGGATCTTGATAAAACCAAGAAAAAGTGGCGGGCACTGTGGCGTAACAGAAAGGGATTCAGAAGTATTCACACCTGCATCAACAAGGATGGTCACGAGGTAAATTGTGAATGGCATGACGCAGCCATCATGCGCAATGGTCAGGCAATAGGCATTGCCTCTTTTGTCGAGGATATTACATCCCAGGTGAAAGCCGAGGCGATCATCAAGCAGCAGGCCAATTTTGACAGTCTGACCGGGCTGCCTAATCGAAGGCGCATGATGCAGGAAATTACCAGGTCCATCAGCCGCAGCAAGCGCTCTCGAGAATACGCGGCGCTGGTTTTTCTGGATCTGGATCACTTCAAAGACATCAATGACACCCAGGGCCATGACGTCGGTGATATCGTCCTGTCCGCCTTTGCCCGACGGGTCAGCGAACTGGTGCGCACAAACGATATGGTTGCCAGGTTCGGTGGTGACGAGTTTGTTGTCCTGTTTGAAAATCTGGGGATGTCTCAGGGTGAAGCCGCCAGGAACCTTGAAGGTATCACCCAAAAAATCCTTCACGCTGGCCAGGGCCTGTGCAAGGTCGGAGATGTCGAACACGACCTGGATGTCAGTGGTGGGGTGGTCCTGTTTGATGGCCACTGGGAGGAAAATGATATTCTGAAAAAAGCCGATCTGGCCATGTATCGTGTCAAGAATGAGGGCCGCAAGGGCATCAGTTTCTACGATGACTCCCTGAGCATAGAAACGGAATATCGGGTGGAACTGATACGCGGCCTTCGCCGCGGCCTGGAAAACAAGGAATTCGACCTGCACTTCCAACCCATTCTCGACAGATCAGGCGATATTATCTATACAGAGGCCTTGTTGCGCTGGATGCGCCAGCCCAACAAGGCGGTTGCCGCCGGATCTTTCATAGATATTTTATCCCAATCGCCGATTATGTCTTCGGTGGGATACTGGATCATTGACCGGGTTTCCCAGGGTATCAACCAGCTTATTCAGGAGGGACTTTGGGACGAAACCAGGGCGATATTCGTCAATGTCAGTCCCAGGCAGTTAATGGATGAACGTTTTACCGAAAAGGTGATGGCGATTCTGCAGGAGAACAGGATTGACCCGACGTGGATTGTTTTTGAGATTACCGAAGACAGCCTGATCCAGAATTATGATGAGGTCTGTGAACAGTTAAGGTATTTGGTGGACACGGGCATTCGAATTGCCCTGGATGATTTCGGTACCGGTTATTCCTCGCTGGCAATGTTGAAAAACCTGCCGGTGCATTTTGTCAAACTGGATCGGGAATTTATCAATTCCCTGCTGGATAACGACAATAACTATCAGATAGTCAGTGCCATCACCAAACTCTGTGAGGTGCTGGATCTCAAGGTGATTGCCGAGGGTATCGAAGAACGAAAACAATTTATTGCACTGAAAAAACTGCATTGCGATTACTTTCAGGGCTATATGTTTCACAAACCCATGCCACTGGCCCTGCTGGTTGATGAACTGTCCGATAAAAGCCCCGGTGATTTTGGTGGCAAGTTCAAAGTCGAACACCTCTGTCTTGTGGAATAGGAAGCCAAGGCCGGCACAGGCATTGAACAGGCCGGTAGTACCCCGTGGACAATGGTCTTTACCAGTGATTAAACGCCTGGCCCGGACGGAATTTTACGAATCTTCATGACGGCCCGCGGGCTTGTCTCTATAATCCGCCCCTTCATTTCAGGGGCTCCCTCCATGTCAGTCAAACACCTGCGCAATATTGCCATTATTGCCCACGTTGACCACGGTAAAACCACGCTGGTCGACAAGCTTCTTCAACAGTCCGGAACTCTTGGTCGCAAAGACCAGGGAGCCGAGCGGATTATGGATTCAAACGATCAGGAACGGGAACGGGGTATTACCATTCTGGCAAAGAACACTGCAATTCAGTGGCGGGGCTACCGGATCAATATTGTCGATACGCCCGGACATGCCGATTTTGGCGGTGAGGTGGAGAGGGTGCTGTCGATGGTGGATTCGGTATTGCTCCTGGTGGACGCCGTGGATGGACCCATGCCCCAGACGCGGTTCGTGACTCAGAAAGCCTTTGAACAGGGGCTGCGTCCCATTGTCGTCATCAACAAGATTGATCGCCCCGGGGCTCGCCCACACTGGGTCATGGACCAGGTTTTTGACCTGTTTGACCGCCTGGGGGCAACCGAGCAACAACTGGATTTTCCGGTAATCTATGCCTCCGCCCTTAACGGTGTCGCCGGACTGGAAATCGATGCCATCCAGAAGGATATGACGCCACTGTTGCAACTGATTATCGACCAGGTGCCCCCGCCGGCGGTGGATACGACCGGCCCCCTGCAAATGCAAATCAGCGCACTTGACTACAGCAGTTACGTCGGCGTCATCGGCATCGGCCGAATTGCCCGGGGCAGCATTGCCGTCAATGATCCGGTGGTGGTGGTGGATCGACATGGCAAGCAACGTCGCGGACGGGTTTTGCAAGTCATGGGCTATCACGGCCTGGAAAGAATCGAGGTTGAACGGGCTCATGCCGGCAACATCGTCTGTATTACCGGCATCGAGAAGCTCAATATTTCCGACACCCTGTGCCACCCGGCAAAGGTGGAGGCGCTGCCACCCCTCAGCGTTGACGAACCGACCGTCAGTATGACCTTCCAGGTGAACGATTCTCCCTTTGCCGGCCAGGATGGCAAATACGTCACGTCCAGAAATATCCGTGACCGGCTCGAGCAGGAACTGATCCACAACGTCGCTCTGAGGGTCAAACAGGGCGATTCCCCGGATCGGTTCGTGGTTTCCGGGCGAGGTGAACTGCACCTGTCGGTGCTGATCGAAAATATGAGGCGAGAAGGCTTCGAACTGGGTGTATCCAGGCCGGAGGTCATTCAAAAAGTGGTGAATGGTGAAGTGCAGGAGCCCTACGAACAACTGGTCATCGACATAGAAGAACAGCACCAGGGCGCAGTCATGGAGGAACTCGGTCTGCGCAAGGCGGAAATGACCAATATGCAACCCGATGGCAAAGGCAGAGTCAGGCTTGAATTTATTATTCCTTCCCGGGGCCTGATCGGCTTTCGCTCACAGTTTCTGACCATGACCAGTGGCTCCGGTATCATGACCAGTATTTTTGATCATTATGGCCCGGTAAAGACGGGAGAGTTGGCCGGGAGGCAGAATGGTGTTCTGGTGTCCATGATCAAGGGCAAGACCCTGGCCTATGCACTGTTCAATCTGCAGGACCGGGGGCGCCTCTTTGTCGGTCACGGTATGGATGTTTATGAGGGGCAAATCATCGGCCTGCATTCACGCAACAATGACCTGCCCGTCAATCCCACCAAGGCCAAGCAATTGACCAACATTCGCGCCGCTGGTACCGATGAAAACCTGATCTTGACGCCACCCATTCGCCATTCCCTTGAACAGGCTCTGGAATTTATTGCCGAGGATGAACTGGTGGAAGTGACGCCAAATTACATCAGGCTTCGAAAAAAACTGCTGACAGATACAGAACGAAAGCGAAATCAGAAGCGACCGGCCTGAGGTCTGGTAATACGCATTGAATTGCCGCGTTTACATTAGAAAGAGGCATGCTCCCGGGACTGGAGTACGGTGATACAACAGATCTGTTTCAGGTACTATTGATCAGGAAATCGAATAATCAGGAAAATGACCAGAAAACCTGTGATTACTTTATGAACGTTTCCAGAGACGATGCTGGAGTTACCGCAATTCCGGGTCTACAGAGATATCGCTGGTTGTAAGGCCGGTCTGTTCTTGTACCATTTTACAAATGCGGCATTTATTTCACTTGTAAAATTGCCGTTTTCAAATTGGCAATAGCCACCGGTTGTTCTTATGCGGGAAGAAAGCACATCGAGAAAGATTAAATCCGCCGGCGGATCAGAACTTCTCCAGACCTACGAGAACAGGTTCATTCTCTTTGTCATGTCAGTCGGCGTAGTGTCTGGCGGATTCCTTGCCGCGCTGGCTTTTTTCAGCGAAAACCC
Source organism: Gammaproteobacteria bacterium (assembly GCA_003235325.1). Lineage (GTDB taxonomy): Bacteria > Pseudomonadota > Gammaproteobacteria > Pseudomonadales > Porticoccaceae > SZUA-272. The sequence goes on from QJWQ01000150.1 coordinate 23,334, forward strand.
GCTGGATATATGGGTGTATTTTGTTATCAGTCTTGCCGTTGCTCTGGGTGTGTGCAGCCAGCTGATCTTCGGTTTGAATCCCGGCATTCGTGTCTTCTACACAGTCTGTCTGTTAGCTATTTTCTTTTACCAGTCGACTGTGGGCAGAGAGGGCGAAACGGGGCTTTTCATTTGTCTGGCTGTCACCCCGGCAATTGTTGCCCTTTCAGGTTTTCGAATGGGTGCCATTCTGCTGACGACTGTCTTTCTGGTTCTGGCTGCTTTTTTTCGATTTGACCTCTACTTATTTCCTGATCTGGCCTTTTCTTCACTGACCGAAATCAGGTTTCTGATTAACTTTGTCTGGTTGTCACTGTTTGCCATCGGACTCGATTATTCCCGATCCAGAATACAGTCCACACTGATAACGCTTAATCGATCAATGAATGAAATCGCACAACGCGACCAGCTGACCGGACTGGCTAATCGCCGGGAAATGGACGAAAAGTTGCAGCTGCAATGGCAAAATTTCCAGTCAGCGGCGAAAATCTTCAGTGTGCTTCTCTGTAATATCGATGATTTCAAGGGCTTCAATGACCGCTATGGTCATGATTTTGGTGACCGGATTATTGCTGTGATCGGCCAGCGATTGCAGAATGCCCTCAGGGGCAATGATCTTGTGGCAAGGTGGGGCGGCGATGAATTCCTGATTTTGCTACCCGGGCAGACCAGTCGCTCAGCGGTTCTCATCGGTGAGAGGCTGCGCAAACGGGTGGCGGAAACAGCGCTGGAGCATGGAGGTTTTGAAGTTCGGGTCACCCTCAGTGCCGGCGTCGCCTGCGTCGACAGCGTTTCAGACCTGAATGAGCTGTTGAAACAGGCTGACGCCGGCCTCTATCAGGCCAAGAACATGGGCAAGGATCGGTTGGTTAACGCTCGAGGTTAAAAGAATGTAGCCCGGATCAGCCACCGCCGCCTAAAGCCAGGTCAAACCGGAAAACAGGAACATTGGCAAAAGTCGTCTGTTACCTGGCTGTTCCAAACAGATCACCGTTTACTCGACCGCCAGGTAGTCACTTCGTTATGCAGGTGGCAATCCCGCCTGAAAGACGCCGCATTCATTATGGCGAAAACACTGCAGTAAATGATCATTGACCATGCCGGTCGCCTGCATGTGTGCGTAGCAGATGGTGCTGCCGAAAAATTTAAAGCCTCTCTGTTTCATATCCTTGCTGATCTGGTCTGACAGGGGCGTGGTGGCGGGAACCTGATCGGGTGACCGCCAGTGGTTTTTGATCGGTTGGCCATCGGTAAACTGCCAAAAGTAGTTGGCGAAACTGCCGTACTGTTCTCGCACACCGAGAAACAGGCGCGCATTGCTGATGGCGGCCTCGATCTTCAGCCGATTTCGAACAATTCCAGAATCAGCCAATAGACGCTCGATGCTTTTGCTGTTGAATCGGGCGACCTTTTCCGGATCGAAACCGGCAAAAGCCCGTCGATAATCCTGTCTTTTCCGAAGGATCGTGATCCATGCCAGACCCGCCTGGGCGCTTTCAAGCAGCAGGAATTCGAACAGGACCAGGTCATCAAAGCAGGGTACCCCCCACTCGGTATCGTGATATTGCCGGTACAATGGATCGCCGGTGCACCAGGGACAACGTTCCAGGGACATGGATCTGAGACTCCGTTGGTTTAGCGGATTTGCGTATTACCTGACAGGATATCAAATTGCCCGAAGCGTCATGATATGAATCGGAGGCCGGATCCCTGGCAACCGGGACACAGGTTTTGGGGGGATTGTTTCCTGCCAAAGCCATGCCTATGCTAGCCGGATCGCTGCGACCCGGTCCGGGTCGGGATAATGCGATTCTTGCACCCATACCAGTTGGTGCCGGAAGACGTGTAAATCAAGGACTCTCGATGCGTAGCCAATATCCGGCCATTAATCCCCATGTCACCCATACCCTTGCCACAGCAGGGCCCCATGTCCTCCATATTGAGGAGTGCGGTAATCCGCAGGGCATTCCGGTGGTGTTTATACACGGCGGCCCCGGCGGTGGATGTCAGAAATCAGATCGCTGTTTTTTTAATCCGGAAATCTATCGAATAGTGTTGTTCGACCAGCGGGGCTGTGGCCGCTCAACTCCCCACGCCTGTCTCGAGGCCAACGATACCCAGGGGCTGGTCGAGGACCTGGAAGCGATCCGCAATTTCCTGGATATTCAACACTGGCTGGTATTCGGTGGTTCCTGGGGATCGACCCTGGCCCTGGTCTATGCCCAGACCTGCCCGGAAAATGTGCTGGGGTTGATTGTCCGGGGAATTTATTTGTGCCGGCCTCAGGATATTCACTGGTTCTATCAGGCAGGTGCCAGTCGCGTATTTCCCGACTACTGGCGGGATTTTATTGCCCCGGTGGCGGAGATGGAGCGCGAAGACCTGCTCGATGCCTATTACCGAAAACTAACGGGTGAAAATGAACTGGAACGCATGGCCGCCGCCAAGGCCTGGTCTGTCTGGGAGGGTCGCTGTGCGACCCTTGATCCACAGCCGGAACTGGTGGCGCGCTTTGAGGGCCCGCGCATGGCCCTGGCCCTGGCGCGAATTGAAGCTCATTATTTCGTCAATCACTGCTTCCTCGAACCTGACCAGATTCTTGCCAATGGCCACCGTCTGGCGGGTATACCAGGGTATATAATTCACGGCCGCTACGACATGATTTGCCCCGTGGATCAGGCGCTGGCCCTGAGTGAAGTCTGGCCCGAAGCGACTCTCGAAATCATTCGCAATGCCGGACATGCCTCTGGAGAGGCGGGCATTATCGATGCCCTGATACGGGCCACGGACGCCATGGCAAACCGCCTTTCGGCGCACTGGACAGGATCGCCTTAGGGCCTGTTAACACTAATTGGATTGACGTTGTTGAGTCTAAAAATTCACCAATCAAGGCGCGAGGAGTGTAGTTTGGTTACTCCAAATAAGCGACGAGCAACGCTGAGTGGTGAATTTTTAGACTCAACCCGGAGGGCTGGGTCCATTTTTTGCCCCGCTTCGTTATCAATACCCAAGGCACTCGCTGTGCTCGCGGGGCAGGCTCTCGCTCATGTAGAGTCACTACAGCACGCTCATTCTGCCTCGCCGGGCAGAAAAATGGCCACCAGCAACGATAAAACCATTAGTGTTAACAGGCCCTAGCGCATGCGAGCACTGATTCAGCGGGTCCATCACGCCAGCGTCGTGGTTGCCGGTACCACCATCGGTGCCATCGACCGCGGCATCCTGGTGTTTCTGGGCGTTCAGCGACAGGACAGCGCCAGCCACTGTGACCGTCTGGCAAGCAGGGTGCTGAACTATCGGATTTTTGCCGACGCCGGGAGCCGCATGAACCTCAGTGTCCGGGATGTCGGTGGCGCCGCCCTGGTGGTATCCCAGTTCACCCTGGCTGCGGATACGGCAAAAGGCTTGCGTCCGAGCTTCACCCCGGCAGCGGAGCCGGAAATTGCGGAGAGTCTGTATCGGCGCTTCGTCGATGGATTGCGGGCGGGTGGCATCGAAGTGGCTACCGGCAGTTTTGGCGCCGATATGCAGGTCAGTCTCTGCAACGACGGGCCGGTGACCTTTCTTCTGGAAGTGCCAGCGGGCCATTGAGGAGGGCGCGTCCATATGCCCTTTCAGTTGCGGACATCAAGCCGGCCTGCTTCCAGACCTCTTCTCAGGTTTCGAATCCAGCGACGATTTTTTTGGGTACCTGCTGCAATTTCAGGCGGGCATAAACGGGAATGCCGTTGTTGTAGGGCGGGTAGTCTTCACCCTGGATCAGTGGCAACAGATATTCCCGGGCACTGTCGGTGATTCCGTAACCATCTCCGGAAATAAAGTGTCTTGGCAACGGCTTTTCAACATTGGTGACCTTCCCCAGGGGCGCCTTGCCCAGTGTCCAGGAATAGCGTTTGCCCTTGCCCCGCTCGATAGTCACCATCACCGCGTTTTCCCCGTCGATGGCGTATTCCACCGCGGCGGCTCCGACAGCATAGGATTGCTCAACATCCGTCGCCGAGGCGATGTGCCGGGCGGAGCGCTGCAGGTAGTCAGCGACGGCCCAGTGGTATCTGTACTCCAGGGAGTGCTTGATCATGCTGGCCAGGGTTGGCGCCACGCCTCCCAGTTGCCGGTGACTCAAATCATCCGTCTGCAGAGACGAGGTCAGGGGTGTGCCATTTCTGTAGTGAATCCCCTCGGCAGCGACAATGGAACAGAATCCATGTTTCAGTACGTTGCGCCGGACATGGTCGATGAAGTGATCGCGGTCAAAGGGGATCTCGGGAAACAGGATTATTTGGGGCGGATCGCCTTGCTGCCGGGCCGCCAAGCCGCCGGCTGCCGCGATCCAGCCGGCGTTGCGACCCATCACCTCGAGGATGAATACCTTGGTGGAGGTTTCACACATGGCGGCAAGGTCGCGGCTGGCTTCTTCGATGGATACCGCGACATATTTGGCCACCGAGCCGAATCCGGGGCTGTTGTCGGTCAGGATCAGGTCATTGTCGATGGTTTTCGGGATATGAATCGCCTGGATCGGGTAACCCATTTTTTCCGAGATTTGCGATATCCTGAGGCTGGTATTTGCCGACCCATTGCCGCCATTATAGAAAAAATAACCGATATTGTGGGCCTTGAACACCTCGATAAGACGGTGATACTGGGCCGGGTTCTCATCGATATCTTTCAGTACGTAACGACAGGAACCAAAGGCAGCGGCTGGTGTGTGGCGCAGGGCGGCAATGGTTGAGGGAGATTCCCGGTAGGTATCGATCAACTCTTCCCGCAGGGCACCGATGATGCCGTTGCGGCCGGCATAAACCCTGCCGATTCGATCCCGGTGTCGCTTAGCCGTTTCGATGACGCCACAGGCGCTGGCATTGATGACCGCGGTGACGCCGCCGGCCTGGGCGTAGAAAGCGTTTCTTCTGGTCATTATTATGCCGACTCCATTGAACCTGTAAGCATTGCCAAATCGGGTCGATTTATACCGCCGGATCATACGGGATAGCCGTTGCAATGCCCAGCGGCCCCGCAGACAAGGGGTCGGTGCCGATGGCGAATCAACGGGCACAATGCCATAATTGCCGGCCATTAATCCGACCGGTCAGCCTATGCACATCCATATCCTCGGTATCTGTGGAACCTTCATGGGCAGCCTGGCCCAACTGGCGAAAGCCGCCGGTCACCGGGTTTCCGGCAGCGATGCCAATGTCTATCCGCCCATGAGTACGCAACTGGAAAATGCCGGTATTCACCTGGTGGAGGGCTTTGATCCCGGCCAGCTGGAACCCGCACCGGATCTGGTGGTGGTGGGCAATGCCTTGAGTCGTGGCAATCCCTGTGTCGAGCACCTGCTCAACAGGGGCCTGCCCTATACCTCCGGTCCCCAGTGGCTGGGGGATTTTTACCTTCGGGACAAGTGGGTGCTGGCGGTTGCCGGCACCCACGGCAAAACCACCACTACCAGTATGCTGGCCTGGGTGCTGGATCACGCCGGCATGGCACCGGGTTTTCTGGTGGGAGGGGTGCCGGCCAATTTCGGCGTTTCGGCACGGCTGGGTGATACCCCCTTCTTCGTGGTCGAGGCCGACGAGTACGACACCGCCTTTTTTGACAAGCGCTCCAAATTTGTCCACTACCATCCCCGTACCCTGATTCTGAACAACCTTGAATTCGACCACGCGGATATTTTTCCCGACCTGGCGGCGATCCAGACCCAGTTCCACCACCTGGTGCGGACCGTGCCGTCCGAGGGTTTGATACTGGCGCCAGGTAACGATTCGAACATTCGCCAGGTACTGGAGCGTGGTTGCTGGACGCCGGTACAGCGTCTCGGTCAGGTGAATGGACAGGACGGCAACGATTGGCGGGCGGAGCTACAGGCGTCTGACGGCAGCCGTTTTGGGGTGATATTCGACGGTCAAACGGCAGGGCAGGTGCGCTGGCAGCAGAATGGGCTGCACAATGTCGCCAATGGCCTGGCAGCCATAGCCGCGGCTCATCACGTCGGCGTCCCGGTAGCCCTGGCCTGCGAGGCGCTGAACCGATTTGCCGGGGTCAAGCGGCGTATGGAACTGCTGGACAGTATTGATGGTGTGCAAATCTATGACGATTTTGCCCACCATCCCACCGCCATTGCCACAACCCTGGACGGCCTGCGCAAAAAGGTTGGCGGTGACAGGATACTGGCGGTGATCGAACCCCGCTCCAACACCATGAAACTGGGTATTCACAAGGCCCAACTGGCTGCCGCCACCGCGGCTGCCGATCGGGTGATCTGGTTTCAACCCCCTGACATCAACTGGTCCCTGACGGAAGTCGCCCGGCAAGGGCCCGTACCGGCGACAGTCGCCAGCACCATGACGGAGCTGATGCAAATGGCCCTGGCGGCAGCGGAAGATTGCGACCATATCCTGATCATGAGCAACGGCGGCTTTCAGGGCTTTCACCTCAGATTGCTGGAGGCATTGAAGGAGCACAGTGATGCCTGACTTTGCCCGAACCGTCACTCTGGCCATGACCGGCGCTTCCGGTGCCATCTACGGCATTCGCCTGCTGGAATCATTGGTGCTGGCCAATTGCCGGGTCTACTTTTTGCTTTCCGATGCCGCCAGGGTCGTGATTGAGACGGAAACCAACCTGGAGTTGCCGCCGGAAACGGAGCTGGACTATTTTCTCCAGGTCAATTTTGACGCCGACGAGGGGCAGATTGAGGTCTTCAGCCGGGAGGACTGGTTCGCCCCGGTGGCTTCCGGGTCCGCCTCACCGGCGTCGATGGTGGTCTGCCCCGCCAGTGGTGGCACCATCGCCGCCATCGCCGCCGGCGCCAGCAACAACCTCATTGAACGGGCAGCGGATGTCGCTATCAAGGAAAAGCGGCAACTGATCCTGGTGCCCCGGGAGACGCCCCTGTCCGTCATTCACCTGGAAAATCAACTGAAACTGGCTCGCCTCGGGGTGACGATTCTGCCCGCCAGTCCCGGTTTCTACCAGAACCCCGAATCGGTGGAGGACCTGGTGGATTTTGTCGTCGCCCGCATCCTGGATCAACTGGGCATCGAACAGACCCTGTTGCCCCGCTGGGGGGAGTAAAGTGGCATCCGGGAGGGAACTGCTGGCGCTGCTGGCCGCTGTCGCGGCTGTTTTTATCTGGTCCCTGATTGATCCCTACGACCGCCTGACCTGGTGGATGGAGGCGATGCCGGTCATCGTTGCCGTACCCATACTGCTGGGCAGCCACCGTGGCTTTCCCCTGACACGGCTGGCCTGCTACCTGATCGCCTTTCACGCGGTGATCCTGTTATTGGGCGCCCACTATTCCTATGCCCGGGTGCCAGTGGGTAACTGGGTGCAGGACTGGCTCGACCTGTCCCGAAATCATTACGATCGATTCGCCCACGTGGTCCAGGGATTTGTCCCGGCAATTCTGGCCAGGGAGATCCTGGTGCGCCTGCAGGTGTTGCGCCCCGGGGGCTGGCTGTTTTTCCTGGTCTGCTGTGTTTGCCTGGCGATCAGCGCCCTCTACGAAATTATCGAGTGGCAGTCTGCGGTATGGGGCGGTGACAGTTCCCTGGATTTTCTCGGGGTCCAGGGGGACGTCTGGGATACACAGTGGGACATGCTGCTGGCCCTGATCGGCTCGATCCTGGGTCAGTGGCTGCTGACCGGGGCGCATGCCCGCCAGATCAGGCTGTTAGACGGCGCTTCGGCCACGCGCCACTGACCAACCTCTGTTGTTTGCCGGGCACGGGTAACCGACTGTCCCGGCAGTGCAATCGGCCGGGAAGACCTTGATCAGATCCATTTGCAAGTGCTTTGCAGCTAGGGGCTGTTAGCGGCGGCAAACCGGGACGAACCGTTGTCCGCCCGGGACCGGCCCCCGGTTCCGGCGCCAGGTGACGGAAATTCCGCTGCCGGCGGCAATTGGTCATCATTCGCCGAACCGCCGCGACTGCGCCCCCGATGCTGGCCGGAAAGGTTGTTTCCCGGAAAACTCCTGTCTGGATAAAACCCCTCGGGATAGTTGGGGTACGTGGGCTGCAGGAAGGGTGCTTGCGGGTAGTCTTGGCGTTGGTGAGTGCGGCCCTGCGAGCTGCGGGTCCTGTGGCGATAGTTGCGCGGGTAGTAAGGCGCGGGGCGGTAATAAACAGGTGGTCGGTAGACGGTCTGCGGTTGATAGGCCACAGCCGAATCGGCCTCCTGCTGCGACAGGTCTCTGCGGGCCTCCCGTTCAATTCGGTCCTGTTTTAGCCGGTCGGCGGTAGCGGCGATCAGCTCCAGTTGGTCTGAATCGGTTGTCGGCACGTTGGCTGCCAGGACCGGTTCGAGTCTGATTTCCTCGACCTGAACGGCGCCGGGCCTCGGATCATCGCCAAAACTGACCCGACCCTCGGCGTCGATCGACTTGTAAATGATCTCGCCCCGGGCAAGGCTGCTCATCAGCAGCAAAAACATCAGTTGCGAAACGAGAATGACGGAGAATGCTGATCCTTTCATGGTGATAGTTTAGACCGGTTTACAGGCCTTCGTTCCCCGTCTTTACTGCAACAGTCCATAGTATCCCCGGTACTTTCTGTTTCTCCAGTGGTTTTTTCCTTTGCAGCTATGGTATGAAGGGACCCTGGAGTGAGGCCGATTCCATGACCGAACATTTGCCAATTTTTCCCCTGCGCCACTGCCTGCTTCCCGGGATCAGTCTTCAGTTGCAGATTTTTGAACAGCGTTACCTGTCCCTGGTACGTGAATCCCTGAAAAACAGCGAACCCTTCGGGGTGGTAGCCATTGAGCAGGGTGAGGAGGTGATGATAAACCCGAACAGATCTCCGGTGACCGGGACTGCCCCGGTGATTTACCCCTGGGGAACCCTGGTGGACATACGGGACTGGTCACAGCTGGACAACGGCTTGCTGGGCATCGTTGTTCGGGGTGATCGTCGCATTCGGGTCGACAGCACCAGCATCGGGGAGGACGGCCTGATGCAGGGGCTTGTGCAGATATATCCTCCGGACCCCCTCATGCCGGTTTCAACCAATGTGCGTGATCTGCAGATGCTGCTGCAAGACCTGGCGCAACACCGCGGCGTTTCGGACCCGGAAATGACGACAGGTAATGATATCGCCAGTCTCTGCTGGCAATTGTCAGCACTATTGCCCCTGTCGGTGGGCCAGAAGCAGGTCCTGTTGTCCCTGGATCAACCCGGTGACCGGCTGGTGCAGCTTCGCCATTGGTTGCAGGAAATGGCCCGCGGCTAATCCGGGATCCGGTTGTCTAATATCCCCTAACCCGATGTCCACTTGGCAGGTATAATGCCCGGCTTTACCTGTTGGCCGGTCGAGGCCGACCGGGGACAGTCCTAATGAGAGGTTGAATGGATATAAAGCACTACATGCGAACAGTGGGCCAGAATGCCCGGCAGGCCGCAAGGCAGGTTGCCCGGGCCGGTACCGGACAAAAAAATGCGGCATTGCTGGCCATTGCCGGCTATCTGGACCAGCAACGGCAACAACTGCTCGAAGCCAATGAACGGGACATGGCGCGGGGCCGCAGCTCTCAGCTGGAGACGGCCCTGCTTGACCGGCTGGAAATTACCGGGGCCCGCATCGATGCCATGATCGAAGGGCTGCATCAGGTGGCCACCCTGGCGGACCCGGTGGGAGAAATCACCGATCTGCGCCACCGGCCCAGCGGTATTCAGGTGGGCAGAATGCGGGTACCCCTGGGTGTCGTCGGCATCATTTATGAGTCCCGGCCCAATGTCACCATCGATGCCGCCAGCCTCTGTCTCAAGTCCGGCAACGCCACCATTCTCCGGGGTGGATCCGAGGCTATCGATTCCAATCAGGCCATTGCCGGGGCCATTGCCCGGGGTCTCAAAGACGCCGGTTTGCCTGAAACTGCTGTCCAGGTTATCAATACCACGGACCGCTCGGCGGTGGGCGAATTGATCGCCATGCCCGAGTTTGTCGATGTCATCGTGCCCCGGGGCGGCAAGGGGTTGATTGAGCGTATCAGTAGGGATGCCCGGGTGCCCGTAATCAAGCACCTGGACGGCAACTGTCATGTCTACATCGATGACCGGGCGGACCCGGAAAAGGCATTCGCTATCGCCATCAATGCCAAGACCCACCGCTATGGTGTCTGCAACGCCATGGAATCCCTGCTGGTGGCCGAGGCGGTTGCGGCGGCCGCGCTGCCCCGGCTGGCCGAGGCCTTCCGGCAGAAGGCCGTGCTGCTTAGAGGCTGTGAGGTGACCCGTCGATGGATCGACTGCCTGCCGGCGGTCGAGGCCGACTGGTCGACTGAATACCTGGCGCCGGAACTGGCCATCAAGGTGGTTGCCGGGCTCGATGAGGCCATCGACCACATCAATCGCTACAGCTCAGGTCATACCGAGGCCATCGTGACCGAGGACTATACCCGGGCCCGCCGGTTTCTGGCCGAGGTAGATTCCAGTTCGGTCATGGTCAATGCCTCGACCCGTTTCGCCGACGGCTTTGAATACGGGCTCGGCGCCGAAATCGGCATCTCCACCGACAAGATTCACGCCCGCGGTCCGGTGGGCCTGGAAGGGTTGACCAGCCAGAAATGGATCGTGCTCGGCAACGGAGAGATTCGGCAGTAGCCGTGGCTGTGACGCAATCTCGTGGCACCGGCGTTTTTGGCGGCACCTTTGATCCGGTCCATATCGGTCACCTGCGCACCGCCCTGGAACTGAAATCCCGGCTGCAAATGTCTTGCATGCGACTGGTGCCCTGCAGTATTACGCCGCACCGGGCGCAACCCGTGACCGCAGCCCATCACCGGCTGGCGATGCTGCAGGCCGCCGTCGCGGGTGAACCGGGTCTGGTGGCTGACGACCTTGAACTGAAGCGGTCCGGGCCCTCCTACAGCATCGATACCCTCCGGAAGATCCGGGCCGAAATCGGCGATACTGAGCCGCTTTACCTCTGTATCGGCATGGATTCCCTGGGAACACTCCCCGAATGGCACTGTTGGCAGCAACTTATCGACCTGGCGCATATCGTTGTCGCCGGCCGGCCCGGTTGGCAATTGCCGTCATCAGCGCAGATGCGGTCATGGATTGCGGCACATCGGGTCCGGGGCCTGGAGGATCTTTGCCAATTTGCCGCCGGCAAACTGTTGCTGCTGGAACTGACGCTGTTGCCGGTGTCTTCGACCCAAATCAGGGCCGCACTGGCATCCGGACAGTCGGTGCGCTACCTGGTGCCCGACCCGGTGCTGCGCTACGTCGAGGAAAATGGGCTTTACGCCTCGGCCGGAACCGCTTGAGGCTTTCCGGCAGAACCTGACGACTGATAATGGCGCACGAATTATGACACTGACAAAGGATAGGGTATGAGTAAAGATCTGGCCGAACTGGTCGTGACGGCACTGGAGGATATCAAGGGGCAAGACATCGTGACCCTGGATGTCACCGGCCTGACAGATATCATGGATACTCTGGTGGTTGCCAGCGGCACATCCGGTCGCCAGGTCAAGGCACTGGCCGACAACGTCGTCGAGGAAGCGAAGAAGGCAGGCTTCAGGCCCATCGGCGTTGAGGGCCAGGAAGGGGCCGAGTGGGTGCTGGTGGATTTTGGTGATGTCGTGGTTCACGTCATGCTGCCGACAACCCGGGTTTTCTATGATCTGGAAAAATTGTGGTCAATTCGCCCCGACGATGTCAGGAAGAAGACCGATGATGTCAGGAAGAAAAGAGACTGATGCGATTGCGGATTCTGGCCATAGGTACACGTATGCCCGCCTGGGTCAGCCGGGGTTACGACGACTATGCGAAGCGCATGCCGCCGGAAATCCGGCTGGAACTGGTGGAATTACCCCTGGGCTCCCGCACCCGGGGTGGCGATATCAGGCGCAGTATCGCCCGGGAAGGGGAAACCATGCTCAGGCAGATAGAACCGGATGACGGGGTCATTGCCCTGGATGTGGCTGGCCGGCCCTGGACTACCCCGGAACTGGCTGCACGGTTGCAGGACTGGCAAATGTCCGGCCGCAACCATTGTCTGCTCATCGGCGGCCCCGATGGCCTGGCTCCCGGGTGTCTAGCCCGAGCGGAGCAAAAATGGTCCCTTTCCAGCCTGACCCTGCCTCACCCCCTGGTGCGAATCGTCCTGGTGGAACAACTGTACAGGGCCTGGAGCATCAATGTCGGCCATCCCTACCATCGCTGAGGAAAGTATTGAACCTGCTAATTTCGTCTGGAAGGGGCCATGCCGCGACTGCACTTTGCCCGTATTTGGCTGTCCTATCTCCAGTCCGATAGGCTGTCGGTGATTTCAGGATTTTTCGCTTGATGATTCACGAACGCGCCATCAAAGACCATAACCGGGAAATCCGGCTCTTTTTCTTTCGACTCAGCTTTGCCGCCCTGTTTGTATTGATGCTGGTTGTGCTGCTGCTCTGGCGTTACTACAGCCTGCAGGTACTGCACCACCAGGATTTTGTCACCCAGTCGGAAAACAACCGGATCCATGTGCTGCCAATTCCTCCGACCCGCGGTCTGATCTACGACCGCAACGGTGTCCTTCTCGCTGACAACCGGGTGGGTTTCAGCCTGTCACTGGTGGTCGAGCGCAGCAACAATCTCGACGAATTGCTGGACAAACTGGATCAGTTGCTGGATCTCGAAGCCAACGAACTGGAACGCTTTGCCAGCCTGCTCAAACGCAGAAAGCCCTACGAACCGGTACCTCTGCGCTACAACCTGACCGAGCAGGAACAGGGCTTGCTGGCCGTCAACGAGTATCGCCTGCCGGGGGTGGAAATTACTGCCGAGATGATTCGCCACTATCCTGTTGGGGAGTACCTCGGCCATGTCCTCGGGTATGTTGGCCGCATCAACGACCAGGAAATTCGCGAACTCGATCCGGTCCGCTACAGTGGTACTCACGTGACCGGTAAAAGTGGTATCGAAAAATTCTATGAATCCGAGCTGATGGGTACGGTCGGTTACGAATACGTGGAAACCAATGCCCGGGGCAGGGTAATGCGTCTGCTGGAACGCATCGACCCGAAACCGGGAATGGATTTGCAATTGTCCCTGGATATCAGGCTGCAGGAAATTGCCTACAATGCGCTCGGCGAGGAAAGGGGTGCCGTGGTTGTGCTGGACACCAGAACTGGCGGTGTTTTGGCGCTGGTGAGCAAGCCCGGGTTCGACCCCAATCCCTTCGTCACCGGCATCAGTTTTGCCGATTACAGGGCACTTCAGGATTCGCCGGACCAGCCGTTGTTTGACCGGGCCATGCAGGGGCAGTATCCGCCCGGCTCCACGGTGAAGCCGGTTTTTGCCTTTGGCGCTCTGGAAAGTGGTGCCGTCAGCGAGGACACACGAATCTCTGATCCGGGCTTTTACAGCCTGGAAAACAGCATTCACCGATACCGGGACTGGAAGAAGGGCGGGCACGGCGCTCGGGTGGACCTGCATGACGCCATCGTTCAATCCTGCGACACGTTTTTTTACACCGCCGGGGTAAAAATGGGCATTGACCAGCTCAACCATTACGGCATCCGCTTTGGTTTCGGCAAAAGGACCGGTATTGATTTGCCCTCTGAACGCACCGGCATCATGCCCTCCCGGGACTGGAAACGGGGAGCACGGGGTGTGGCCTGGTACCCGGGTGATACCGTCAATACCAGTATTGGCCAGGGGTTCATGCTGGCGACACCCCTGCAACTGGCGGTGGCGGCCAGCCGACTGGCGACCCGTGGCGAGATACGTTCTCCCCGTCTGGTTAGTCATATCGAGGGCATGGAAGATCCGCCAACGCCACCCGCCGGACACATTCCGGGGACTGACCAGCACTGGGATTATGTGCTCAACGCCATGAAGGATGTGGTACACGGCGCCAGGGGTACCGCCAAGGGTATTGCCAAGGGGCTGACCTATACTATCGCCGGCAAAACCGGTACTGCCCAGGTGGTTGGTATCCGCCAGGATGAAAAATATGACGCCGAACAGCTGGCCAAACGCCAGAGGGATCACGCTCTGTTCATTGCCTTCGCTCCCGCCGACAATCCCCGAATTGCCATGAGTATCATTGTCGAAAATGGCGAGCACGGCAGTTCCACTGCGGCGCCCATTGCCAGAGTCATGGCGGATTCGTACCTGCAACTGTATTCGCAGGAAATTGCCGATGCTGCAAACTGAATACGTACGCCGGTTACACACCGGCGCCTCTGGCATCTACTCGGATCGCAGCGGCTGGCAGAAGATTCACGTGGATATTCCCCTGGTGCTGTTGCTGATGGCACTGGCCGCCGTGGGGCTGGTGGTGCTCTGGAGCGCCAGCGGCCAGAGCGCCTACTATGTCAAGCGGCAGGGGATTTTTCTCGGCTTGGGCTTCCTGGTGATGCTGACCGCCGCCCAGTTCAGCCCGCGCATCCTGCAGCGCTGGGCCTTTATACCCTACTTCACCGGGATACTGTTGCTGGTGGCCGTACTCTTTCATGGTGCCGATGCCAAGGGTGCCCAGCGCTGGCTCGACCTGGGATTTTTCCGGTTCCAGCCCTCGGAGATACTCAGGGTGGCCAGCCCGCTGATGCTGGCCAGCTATCTGGGCCGTCGCCATTTGCCCCCGTCCGTCAAGCACATGCTGATTGCCCTGTTGCTGATTGCCCTGCCTGCGGTGCTGGTGGGGCTCGAGCCCGACCTGGGCACGGCTTTGCTGATCTTTGCCGCAGGTTTTTTTGTGCTTTTTCTCGGGGGGCTGGACTGGCGGTACCTCTGTGGCGCAGTTCTCGGCGCCATGGTGGCGGCACCGGTTTTCTGGTTTTTCCTGCTGCGTGAATATCAGAAGCAGCGCATTATGACCCTGCTCGATCCACAGGCAGATAAACTCGGCGCTGGCTGGAATATCATCCAGTCCACCACCGCGATCGGTTCCGGTGGCCTCGACGGCAAGGGCTGGATTCAGGGCACCCAGTCGCAACTGGACTTTCTGCCCGAAAGCCATACGGATTTCATAATCGCTGTGCTGGCTGAGGAGTTTGGTCTGGTAGGCGTGGTGGTGTTGCTCAGTCTGTACCTGCTGATTATCAGCCGGGGTGTGTTGATCAGCCTTCGGGCCCAGTCAATGTTTGGACGTCTGCTGGCGGGCAGTATCACCCTGACTTTTTTCGTCTATATTTTTGTCAATATGGGTATGGTTTCCGGTATCCTGCCGGTGGTCGGCGTGCCCCTGCCCATGGTCAGTTATGGCGGGACGTCGATTGTGACGTTGATGCTGGGCTTTGGTATGCTGATGTCCATCAGTACTGAAAAGAAACGACCCGGGTGAGGATAGGGTAAAAATGAGAAAACTATTACTATTGCCTGCGGCTTTCATCGCAGTGGCCTGCTGGGCTGCCGGCATTCCATATTCCGGAGATGGCGCCGGTTATTCGGGGCACCCTCTGGCGGAAAAATTCATTGATCGAATGGTCAGTAAGTACGATTTTGGTCGGGATGAACTGGAAGCCCTGTTCGCCAGTGCAGAAAAGAAGCAGGACATTATCGATCTGATGGAGCGCCCCGCGGAAAAGGTCAAGGAATGGAAGGACTACCGCAAGATATTCATCCAGGAAAAGCGCATTGACGAGGGTGTGCAATTCTGGCGAAAAAACCGGGAAGTTCTGCGTCGAGCCGAGAATGAATACGGGGTGGACCCGGCAATTGTCGTTGCCATTATCGGCGTTGAAACCTTTTATGGCCGCATCATTGGCAAAAACCGCGTCATAGACGCCCTGTCGACTCTGGCTTTTGATTACCCCAAGCGAAGCACCTTTTTTACCAAGGAACTGGAAAATTTTCTGTTGCTGGCCAGGGAACAAAAACAGGATCCCCTGACAATCAAGGGCTCTTACGCCGGCGCCATGGGTTACGGCCAGTTCATGCCCAGCAGCTACCGCAATTACGCGGTGGATTTCAACGGTGACGGTTTCACCGATATCTGGAACAGTGAAACCGATGCTATCGGCAGTGTGGCCAATTATTTTGCACGCCATGGCTGGCAGCCCAGGTCGCCGATTATGACATCGGCCAGAGTTTCCATCAGTCACGATGAGGCCCTGATCAACAAGGTGACCAAGCCCAGCCTGTCGTTGCGGGAATTGTCAACCCTCGGTTTTACCCCGGGCGAAAAGTTTGGCGAGGAACTGACCGCTATCCCCCTGCGTTTTGAAGGTGAAAGTGGGCCGGAATTCTGGTTGGGTTTTGCCAATTTTTACGTGATTACCCGCTACAACCACAGTCATCGCTACGCTATGGCTGTTTACCAACTGAGCCAGTTGATCCAGGAGCGCATGGGCAATGAAACCGGCTGAATTTGCCATGGTGGCAGGCCTTTTTCTGCTGACAGCTTGTGGCGAATCACCGGTTCTGCGCGACGGACCTCCACCCCGGGAAATTGATGTCAGTACTATTCCCGACGCGATGCCCAGGGTGGAGCCGATAACCATAGCCGGCAACAAGAGTCCCTACACGGTTAATGGTGAAACCTACCGATTGCTGCCCACCAGCAAGGGCTATCAACAGCAGGGCTATGCTTCCTGGTACGGCAGCAAGTTCCATGGCCGCAAAACCTCCAACGGCGAGGTTTACAATATGTATGGCATGACCGCGGCCCACAAGACACTGCCGATTCCTTCCTATGTCGAGGTGACCAATCTGGACAATGGTCGCAAGGTTGTGGTCCGGGTCAATGATCGGGGGCCTTTTCATTCCGACCGGATTATTGACCTGTCCTGGACGGCGGCAAAGAAGCTGGGATTCCATCAAACGGGGACAGCCAGGGTGAGAGTGGTCGCTGTAGAGCCTTTGGCCAGCCAGCAAGCCGCAGCCCCGCTACCACCTAACCCGACAGCTACCGGGCCGGTACCTGGCGAAAGCACCAACAGTCTGCCGGCCAACACTTTTCTCCAGACAGGCGCATTTGCTTCTCGCGAGTCTGCGGAAAACCTCAGAAGGCGGATAGCCAGTCACACGGCCTATCCTGTCGAGATTCACCAGGGGCTCGGCAAACAGTCCGGTATATTCAAGGTCATGGTCGGACCCATTGCCGGCAATAATGAACTCCTGTATCTGCGCTCGCTGCTGAAGCAGAAAGAGAACCTGGTACCTTTTGTGGTTTATCTCTGAGTGCGTCCTGATGCCCAGGGCGAGCCTCGATCTATGGGCCAGAGCCGGGCCTGCATCGGTGCCGGTCATGGTACACTTGCGTTCCGTTTTCGCCGCCAGATGTTACCAGCGGTCTCAGGCGATTTTTTTCTTTTAACCCTGTAGGTGGCTTCGGTATTTTCATAACCCTGGCCCCTATTCATAGGACAATTCAGGCAGGTAAAAATTGAGCAAGTCTATAAAACTGGCATTCACGGGATGCCTTTTTGCATTGATAGTGCTGATCGTACCGGCTCAGGCCGACGTTCTCATGCCGGCGGCGCCGGAACTGTCTGCCAAGGCGTGGATTCTGGTGGATGCCAATACCGGCAAGGTCCTGGCGGAGAATAATGCCGACGAGCAACTGCCACCGGCCAGTCTGACCAAGTTGATGACCAGTTATATCGTGTCCGAGGAGATCAAGTCCGGACGGGTCAAGGAAACCGACATGGTCAGGATCAGCGTCAATGCCTGGGAGAAGGGCGGCTGGAAGAGTGGCAGTTCCACCATGTCCCTGGCTCCCAACACCGAGGTGCCGGTCATTGACCTGATGCGCGGGGTGATCATCCAGTCCGGCAACGATGCCTCCATCGCCCTTGCGGAGCATATCGCCGGTGGTGAAGATGCCTTTGCCCAGGTTATGAATCAGCAGGCGGCCCTGCTCGGTATGAATAATTCCAACTTCCACAATGCCACGGGCTGGCCGGCGGAGGGTCATTTGACTACGGCGCGGGACCTGTCGATCCTGGCCAGGCACGAGATCAACGACCATCCCGAGCATTACAAGATCTACTCCGAACGCTATTTCGAATACAACGGCATCAACCAGCCCAACCGCAACCGGCTGCTCTGGCGCGACAGTTCCGTCGATGGCATGAAGACGGGACATACCGAAAATGCCGGCTATTGTCTGGTGGCTTCCGCCGAACGTCATGGCATGCGTCTGGTCTCTGTGGTCATGGGGACAAGCAGTGAAGAGGCCAGGGCCAGGGAATCCCAGAAATTGCTGTCTTACGGTTTCCGCTACTATGAAACTGCAAGGGTCTACAATGCCGGGGATGTCCTGCAGGAAAACAATCGGGTCTGGTATGGCGATTCCGACAATCTCAATCTGGTGGTTGCCGATGACCTTTATCTGACCATACCCCGTGGTGCCAGGGATGAACTGGAGGCGGGCATCGAAGTTGATTCTGTGCTGGAGGCCCCCATTGAAGCAGGTCAGGAACTGGGTCGTCTTCGGGTCAGTTACCAGGGGGAAACCCTGCTGGATGCGCCGCTGGTTTCCGACCGCGCGATACCGGAGGCTGGACTGTTTTCAAAATTGTGGGACGCCATCGTCCTGTTCGTTCTCAACCTGCTGGGTTGAACGCCTTGACCGCCGATGCTCCCAGGATAGTTTTTCCCTGTGATTATCCGATCAAGGTGATGGGTTATGCCCACGACGATTTCCAGGGGCATGTGCTGACCGTGATGGCAAGACACGCCCCCGGTTTTGACCAGACCAGCGTCAGGATTCGGGACAGTCGCAACGGCAGATTTCAGTCCATCACGGTGACTATCACGGCCACCGGCACCGAGCAGTTGCAGGCCATTTTTGAGGACCTCAAGACCAGTGAACTGGTCCAGATGGTTCTTTGAGGCCGACAATTCCTGAACATGACCTCCCTGCAAGTCATACAACTGGGACTGCAGCCCTACGAAAGAATTTTTCGGGCCATGCAGCGGTTTAATGACGTCAGGGATTCAAATTCTCTCGACCAGGTCTGGCTGGTCCAGCACCAGCCGGTGTTCACCCAGGGGATGGCGGGCAAGGCCGAGCATATCCTGATGCCGGGGTCCATACCCGTGGTCCAGGTGGACAGGGGCGGACAGGTGACCTATCACGGTCCCGGGCAGATCGTAGCCTACCCACTGATCGATATTCGCCGGCGTGGTCTGGGTGTGCGGCAACTGGTCAGTGCCATCGAAGCCAGTATCATCGGTGTTCTTGCCGGGCTCGGCATTAACGCCTATGCCCGGCCCGATGCCCCGGGTGTTTACGTCGACATCGACGGGGTGACCGGTGCCAAGATCGCCTCGCTGGGTATACGCATCAGGAAAGGTTGCAGCTATCACGGACTGGCCTTCAATGTCGATATGGACCTGTCGCCGTTCCAGCGAATAAACCCCTGCGGCTACCAGGGATTGCAAATGACCCAGTTGAGAAACATTTTGCCCCTTGAAGCCTTGCCCGGTTTCAGCGAGACTGAAGAACTGCTACTGGATAGCCTGGCAGCCCATCTGGGCTATCCTGACTGGCAATATAACAACAATGAAACCCCACATTGGGAACAGTGCGATGAGTGAAGCAGATCTGGTACCGGTAAAACGCACCCGCCGAATCAAGCCCGGAGAAAAATTGCGCAGTGCCGACAAGGTAGAGCGCATACCGGTCAAGGTCATTCCCACAGAAACCGTCCAGCGCAAGCCGGAATGGATGCGCATTCGCATGAGGGCCTCACCGGAAATTGACCGGATCAAGAAAATTCTGCGCAAGAACAAGCTGGCCACCGTATGCGAGGAAGCCTCCTGCCCGAATCTCGGCGAGTGTTTCGGGGGAGGTACCGCGACGTTCATGATCATGGGGGAAATCTGCACCCGCCGCTGTCCGTTCTGCGATGTCGGTCACGGTAAACCGCTGCCGCTGGACCCGGAAGAGCCGCGACACCTGGCCCAGGCTATCGCCGAGATGGGACTCAAGTACGTGGTCATCACATCCGTCGACCGCGACGACCTGCGGGATGGCGGCGCGGGTCACTTCGCCGAGTGCATCCGGGAGTCACGAATCCTGTCCCCCAACCTGCAAATTGAGGTTCTGGTCCCCGATTTTCGTGGCCGCATGGAACCGGCCCTGGACATTCTCAGTGAGGTGCCGCCGGATATCTTCAACCACAATCTGGAAACCATATCACGGCTTTACCGGGAGGCCCGGCCCGGTGCCAATTACAAGTGGTCCCTGAGCCTTATGAAGGAATACAAGGCTCGTAATCCCGAGGTACCAACCAAGTCCGGTCTGATGGTCGGCCTCGGTGAAACCAGGGATGAATTGCTGCGGGTGCTGGACGACTTGCGCCAACACGATGTCGAGATGCTTACCGTTGGCCAGTACCTGCAGCCCTCGCGCAATCATCTGGCGGTGGAACGATTCGTCCACCCGGACGAATTCCGGGAGTACGAGGAATACGCCTATTCCATAGGGTTTACCCATGCGGCCTGCGGCCCCCTGGTACGGTCTTCCTACCACGCCGATAAACAGGCCAAGGGCGAGGCCATCTGATTCCGGTAAGGGTCAGGGCAAGATCATGACAACATTGAAGAAATTGCCACAATTTTTGACTGTGACATTCGGCGTCTGCGTGGTCTGGCATTCGACTGCTATTCTGGCTGCTGACTGTGGCCTGCCCCCCGAAGAGCCCGTCATTCCCGATGGCACCCGTATCAGCTTCGATCAGTTGCGGCGATCCAGCGAAGCGGTCAGGGTTTTTATCGAGTCCGCTGGCAACTACCTGGTCTGTGTCTTACAAAATCGCGACGATGAAATGGCGCCATTGGACTACGAACAGCAGGCGGCCTGGCTGCAGCGCATAGAAGCCCTGACCGAGGCGCGCAATACTATAGCCGACCGCTTCAATGGCCAGGTGGCGGCATTCCAGACGGCCAATCCGGAGGAGTACCCCATTGACAAACACGACCGACAGTAAAACCGGTGACGCCGGCGACACCACTGCAATCGAGGCGGCAGTGTTCAGACGATTGCTGAAGCATCTCGATGACAACCGGGACGTGCAGAATATCGACCTGATGAATCTGGCCGGTTTCTGTCGCAATTGCCTGGCTAAATGGTACAGGGCGGCTGCCGAGGAAAGGGGGCAGCAGCTCGACTATGAGGTCGCGCGGGAAATTGTCTACGGCATGCCCTACAGTGAGTGGAAAGAAAAATACCAGAAGGAAGCCTCTCCCGATCAACTCCGGTCGTTTAACAACCGCCAGCCGTAGCAAAGACTCATCAAATCCCTGTCAATTTCATTGTCCTCCGTCGGGTCAGGGTCTGGCTCGAAAGTACACTGCCTGATACTTCGATACACAGGACTAAAACCATGACCGATACAATTGATCCGGATATCGTCGCCGCCCTCAAGATCGCTTTCTGCTATATGCCAAAAGCCATTGAAGTTAACCGGTATGAATACGGTGACCGCTATCAGAAAGTCATATCGGATATCGACAGGGTGCGTGAGGTTCTGCTGGGTCTGGGTATTGATCCCGACGAAGTCTACGCTGAAATTAATCCCGATGAAGATTCAAGTTCCTGTTACTAGTTTTGCCGGGCCCTTTTTGCTGAGGCCTTTTTGCCGGACCTTTTTCTTTGGAACCTGATCAGGGCATCCGGATTTTGCCGCCTCCGGGGATTGCGCCGACGCCGCCCATGCCCTCCTGCCCCGGCAAAACGATGGAAGACTGCATTTCCCGCCGCATTTCCTGCAACTTTTTCAGCGTATCCGATGCCGCTTGCTGGGCGGCGTCATTGAATTTGTCGGCGGCTTCGGCGAGTGAGGCGGCCTCGATCTCAAAATTGATGGGCAGGGGATTGTTGCCAAGCAAAATCTGGGTTTCGCCGGCATAAATGACCTGGCGGCTACTGTCGGATTCGCCGTTACCCTTGACCGGTGACAGGCGCTTGATGGCGCCAACTCTTCTGTCAGTGAAGATTTCTTCCTTGTACAGGTCCTCGGCGTTCATGGCGGGGCTGTTCTGGTCTGCATTATTCATACTGATTCCCGAAATTTTAAAGTAACATTTTGAGCACCCTCAATCAGGTCAAGGGTCCCGGACGAAACGGCCACACCCTACCAGATAATGCCGGCATGACAAGTGCCTATGGTTATAATTCCCCCTCATGCCTCGGATAACAGACCGTGAATCTCGTCTGGTTTCGCAATGATCTTCGCCTTCAGGACAATCCCGCCCTTCACGCGGCCGCCGATCGCGGACCCGTGCTGGCCTGCTACCTGTTGACGCCGGGGCAATGGCGTCGGCACCGGATGGCCGGCGCCAGGGTGGATTTTATTCTGCGCAGCCTTCGATATCTGAGTGAGGATCTGGCGAGGCTGAATATTCCCCTGGTAATCGAGCAGGCGAACTTTTTTGACGATGTTGCCCCGGTCATACTGTCGCTGGCGAAGAGATTCAAGGTCAGCGCCGCGTTCTGGAATGAGGAATATCCCCTGGATGAACAGCGCCGGGATGAGGCGGTTGCTGACCTGTTGCTGGCCAGCGGGGTGGTTGTGAACCGGTTCCACGATCGGGTCATCGCCCCTCCGGGCACGGTGCTGAAGTCCGATGGCAGGCCCTACAGGGTATTCACGCCCTTCAAGCGTACCTGGTTGCAACTGGCGGATGCCGGCGTGCCGGACATACTTCCGGTCCCGGCCGCCCAGGCCGCCGTCCCGATACCATCATCCGCCATTCCGGAGACACCGGCCGGCTTTTCCACCGGTGTTGACCCGGGCCTTTGGCCCGCCGGGGAAAGAGAAGCCATGAAACGGTTGCGACTGTTTGGCCGTCTCAAGCTCAAATCCTACCCAGAGCAACGGGATATTCCGGCCGTTGCCGGCACGTCAATCTTGTCTCCTTACCTGGCGGTGGGCGCAGTTTCGCCCCAGCAATGCCTGCGCCTGGCCCTGCAGCACAGGCAGGAGGCCGGGGAGGGTGCTGCATGCTGGATCAATGAACTCGCCTGGCGGGATTTTTATCAGCACCTGGTAGTGGCCTTCCCCCAGATCTGTAAGGGTAGGCCATTCAAGACGGAAACGGCTCGTATTGCCTGGCGCGACGCCCCCCACGATTTTGAGCGCTGGTGCCAGGGCAATACCGGGGTGCCCATCGTCGATGCCGGTATGCGCCAGTTACTGGCCACTGGCTGGATGCACAACCGGGTGCGGATGATCACTGCCATGTTCCTGAGCAAGAATTTGTTGATCGACTGGCGCCGGGGAGAAGCTTATTTCATGGAACACCTGATCGATGGTGATTTTGCTGCCAATAATGGCGGTTGGCAGTGGAGCGCCTCGACCGGTACCGATGCAGTGCCTTATTTTCGGGTTTTCAATCCCTTTAGTCAGGCTGCCCGATTTGATCCGGAAGGAATCTACATTCGACGCTTCGTGCCTGCTCTCAAGACGGTAGATACAGCGGACCTGCACGACCCATTGAGGCTGGAAAAGGTCCGGCCCAGCGGTTATCCTGAAGTCATTGTGGACCTGAAAAAATCAAGACTTGCCGCTATTGCTGCGTTCAAATCTGTTGGTTGATCGACAAAATCATTATCACCCCTGGTTTACTCTGTTATAGCATTGGCTAATCGAGGTGATTCCAGGTGTGGGATTTCGGTCCCCCGAAACCCGATCAAGGAGCTTGTAATGACGCTTAATACTTTTTCTTCCCTGCTAGAGGAATGGCAGGAACATGCGGCCAAACAGGAAGGCAAGGTCAAACGGGAAGTCAGTGTCTATGAATCAGACATGGTCAAGGTAGAGGCCCTGGCAGCCGTTTACAGCCTGCCGGTTGACGAGATAATGGCCAGCATCCTGCACAAGGCGCTGGTGGCAGTGGAGGAAAAAATGCCCTATGTGCCCGGACCCAATGTGATTCGTGTGGAAGAGGGCGCCGAGATCTACGAGGACATTGGTCCCATGGTCAAGTATCTCGAAGCCCAGAAAGCCATTCGCGACTGACCAGTCTGTCCCGCGCCGGGATTCCAGACAACGCTTCACCGGCATTACAATCCCCTGGCCTGTATCCGGCCAGGGGGCAGGGTAGCCTCTACCCGGCATTCTCCTGTTTGACTTGCCCTTTTGGTTGGCCGGCAAGGAACAGCCTCCAGCATCGATAACCCGAATAGTGTTACCAGGCACTAATCTACTTGACTACGGGCGGTGTGGTTCGAGGCAGCCACTCCCACCATTCATGTTGCCCCTCGGCAGTGTTCTCCCTGGTCTGGTGTATGTCCCAGGTCACCAGGAAATCCGGATTCTCTATCAGCAATCGTCGATCCGGGTCCCGGTACTGGCCGGACGGTGCCCGGTACCAGCCACTCAGTGATGCGGGGAGGATAAAATTGGCTGCCTTGTCAGTATCAGTGGCAATGGTGTTGTGGGGCGCGGACTGATGAACCCCGTCCAGGGGGTGCAGGCGTACGGTTATGCCGTTTTCCCTGTCAACGGCGATGACAGTGCCGGCATATTGCGCCTGCTTGAGCAGTTCTCCCCGGGTGTTGAAATAACTCAGGCCAATGAGGCAGGTTTTGTTGATCAGTTCGGTCAGTTGCATGGTGTTCCGTGAATGGGATTTCGGTCTGCGGACGTTGTGGGCAGCAGCGGCTACCATAGGAGCAATTCAGGCGGGTTTCAAGCCAGACAGGTTTCATGGAAAGCCATGCTGGCCGGGGGCCAGTGGTTAAACTGGCGCTGGTGATCGACGGGATTTATTTACGCGGATTCTGTACAATCCCACTCCCCGTGCCAGACCCTCGCCAAATCCATGTCAAATAAAGTCGGTTTTATCTCCCTGGGATGCCCCAAGGCCCTGGTGGATTCAGAGCGAATCCTGACTCAGCTGAGGCTCGACGGCTATGAGGTTTCCGCCACCTATGAGAATGCCGACGTGGTTGTGGTCAATACCTGCGGATTTCTCGACAGCGCCAAGAAAGAATCCCTGGATGCCATAGGCGAGGCCATGGCTGAAAACGGCAAGGTCATTGTCACCGGCTGTATGGGCAAGGATGAGCAGGCCATTCGCGACGTTCATCCCGGGGTACTGGCGGTAACGGGGCCTCAACAGTACGAGGCCGTGGTCGGCGCTGTACACGACTGGGTTCCCCCCGTCAGGAAGCACGATCCCTACGTGGATCTGGTGCCGCCCCAGGGCATCAAGTTGACCCCCCGGCATTATTCCTACCTGAAAATTTCCGAGGGTTGTAATCACCGTTGCAGTTTCTGCATTATTCCGTCCATTCGCGGCGATCTGGTCAGCCGACCCATCGGCAATATCCTCGACGAGGCCGAGCGCCTGGTGGCGGCGGGCACCAGGGAACTACTGGTCATTTCCCAGGACACCAGCGCCTACGGCGTCGATATGCGCTTTCGCACCGGTTTCTGGCAGGGCCGGCCGATCAGGACCCACCTACAGCAACTGTGCGAGTCCCTGGGAGAAATGGGTATCTGGGTGCGCCTGCACTATGTCTATCCCTACCCGCACGTGGATAACCTGTTGCCGCTGATGGCCGAGGGCAAGGTTCTGCCCTATCTGGACATCCCCTTCCAACACGCCCACCCCGATGTGCTCAAGGCCATGAAGCGGCCGGCCAACGAGGAGAAGGTGTTGAACCGGATTCGCCAGTGGCGGGAAATCTGTCCGGACCTGACCATTCGCAGTACTTTCATCACCGGATTCCCCGGGGAGACCGAGGCTCATTTTCAGTACCTGCTGGACTGGCTTGAGGAAGCCCAGCTTGATCGAGTCGGTTGTTTTCAATACGAACCGGTGCAGGGAGCACCTGCCAACGCCCTGGCCGGAGCCGTTGCCGGGGAGGTCAAGCAGGAACGCTGGGACCGGTTCATGGCAACCCAGCAGGACATCAGTGCCCGGCGATTACAGCAGAAAGTTGGCACCACTGTAGACGTGATCATCGATGAGATTGCCGAGGAGGGGGCTGTGGGGCGCACCACCGCCGATGCCCCGGAAATCGACGGCACTATCTTTCTCGACGGCCAGACCCGACTGCAACCCGGAGACCGGGTTCGGGCTCTGGTGGAAGAGGCCGATGAATACGATCTCTGGGGCGTCCTGGTCGACTGATTCCGACGTCACAAACCTCTCTCTACACCCTGACCAACTGAGAACCGCCCTCAGTCCCGGCTGTTTGAACTCGCTTCCCTGCTGCCAGGGACCGGCAAAACCGTTTGCGCTGCCTCCGGCGTCTTTACCCCTTCAACTAGACATGAGAAGCAGTTTCCCGGCTGTTTTATCACGTCTTCAACTTCCCTCCTCCTCCGATCGGCAAGCTCCCCTAGACACTGACTGATTCTGACCCGGAAGGGAACGTCTCAGGTTCGGTGGCGATTCCCGGCGAGAAGTATCGCGGCGAATTCCGGTGAAAGGAAGATCCGGTGAAAAGACATCCGGAGAATAGTGCGTCGGCATTTCAATTACGACGGTTCAATTATGACTTGAAAAAACTATGCATTAGGTGTACAAATAACTATACAAAACTGTATAGATTTAAGGGTATGTCCGCAAATACTCATTCAAATGATGTTCCTGAGGATCAGGAACTCTTTCCCATCAGCGTAGTGTCCGAGGCCACCGGCGTGCCGGCAGTGACACTTCGCGCCTGGGAACGGCGCTACGGATTTCTGAATCCACACCGCACCGAAACCGGTCGCAGACTTTACAGCGTCGAGCATATCGGCCTGATCAGGCGGGTGCTCGGGCTCCTGGATTCCGGTGTGTCGGTGGGCAGGGTGGAGGCCATTCTCAGGGGCGAAGGCCAGGGAACCACCGCAGTGGGTGAGACCGCCTGGGAACGTTACCGGGCCAATATGGCGGAGGCCATACAGAGTTTCGATGAACGCCGGCTGGATGGCATCTACAACGAGGCACTGGCCTATTACTCCATTGAACTGGTCACCCGGGAGTTGATCATTCCCATACTGGGGCAACTTGGAGATACCTGGAACAACAAGACAACGGGCATTGCCGAGGAACATTTTTTCAGTCTGTATATTCGCAACAAACTGGGGTCCAGGTGGCATCACGGCGAGCCCCCCGCATCCGGACGCCGGGTTCTCGCCTGTTGTCTGCCGGGGGATCTGCACGAATACGGCCTGATGCTTTTTGCCCTCTCCGCCCGTTCCCGCGGGCTGGACCTGACCCTGCTGGGTGCAAACATGCCACTGGAATCTCTGCCGGAAGTGGTTACCAGAATCCGCGCTGCCGCCGTCGTGCTGTCGTCGACGGTAGAGCCCGGATGGCAGGTCATCGAGCGTGACATCAGAAGCCTGGTCAGTGGCATGTCCGTACCGGTGTTTGTCGGTGGCGCAGGTGTGGCGCAGAAGTCGGCTGCTCTTGAAGCCGTGGGCGCCGTGCCCGTGGGCAGCCAGTTGTCAGCCGGAGTCGAGGCGATTTTCAGTTACCTGGCGGAGCATAAGGCCCGTCCGTCGAGAGGTGACAGTGGTCATTAATCTCTGGAATTTTATCCAGTTCCAGGTCGGCTGGTTTGCCCTGGTGCTATCTGCCGCGGCAGGTGATCCCCGGTGGGGCGGTGGAGTTATGGTTGTCCTGGTGATCATACACCTGCTATTGGAGCGACAACCCCTTGTCGAGGGATCTTTGTTGCTGGTGATCGCCATTGTCGGCTGGTGCTGGGAGACCCTGGTCCAGACCACCGGCTGGTTACAGTTTGCCGGCTACGCCGGTGATGGTGTCGTGGCCTCATGGCTAGCGCCGCTGAAGCCGGCGCCGTGGTGGATGGCCCTGCTCTGGGTCAATTTCGCCACCACTCTTGATTACTCACTGGCCTGGCTAAGGTCCAGAAAGTGGCAGGCAGCCCTGGCCGGTGCGGTCGGCGGCCCGCTGGCCTTTGTCGCCGGCGAAGAACTGGGTGCGGTCAGATTGCTGCACCAGCCGGAAATTTTTGTCCTGCTGGCTATGGGCTGGCTGGCTATCACTCCCGCAGTCCTGACGCTGGCCGGATGGTTGAAATCCGGTGGTTCGGCTCAAAAGTCCATGCTTCCGGCCTGTAACCCGGCCAGGAGAAACAGCACGGGATCAATGAAAGGTGTCTGTTCATGACGATATTATTTCCGCCGTTGATCGCCAATGTGCTGCTGGTGACGGCCATCTGGCTCCTGAGTCTGTATCGACACAATGCCAGCCTGATAGATATGGCCTGGTCCCTGCTGTTCCTCCTGGCTCTGGGCATCTGGTTTGATCCGTCCAGGGCCGATGTCAGCCAGTGGCTGGTTCTGATACTGATCCTGTGCTGGGGGCTGCGGCTGCACCTGTACCTGCTCTGGCGCAACTGGGGACAACCGGAAGACCGGCGCTATGCCGCCATCCGGCAGAGAAACTCCCCGGGCTTCTGGTGGAAAAGTTATTTCATCGTTTTTCTGTTGCAGGCGTTTCTCGCCTGGATCGCCAGTTGGTCAATATTCGGCGCTGTTCAGTCCCAGGGGGTGAGCCTGCTGGTGATCCTGGGCATCCTGCTCAGCCTGGCGGGGCTTCTTTTCGAGGCGGTTGGCGACTGGCAGTTGGCGGCTTTCAAGGCCAGGCCGGAAAACCAGGGTGCTGTGATGTGCCGGGGTCTGTGGCGTTACAGCCGCCACCCCAATTACTTTGGCGAGTGCTGCTTCTGGTGGGGTATCTATCTGGTCGCACTGGATGCGGGGGCCTGGTGGACACTGATATCGCCGCTGCTGATGACGGTGTTGCTGCTGCGGGTATCCGGCGTCAGTCTGCTGGAGAGCGATATGGCCGACCGACGACCGGAATACGACCGATACCGACGCATTACACCGGCTTTTTTCCCGGGCAGACCCGCCCGTCCACAGGAGGGCAATCGATGAATCGTCTGCTCATGTTGTTACTCTGCCCGGTTCTGGTGCTGCTCAGTCAGCAGCTTTCCGCTGGCGCCGAATCCCGGGATTTCAGGGCGCCGGAGCCGGTCCAGACATCCCGTGATCTCGATGCTTCCGGGGATAACGCAGCGCGACAATCCCGGGAATGGCTGTTTCAGGTGGTCCTGGATGACAGACCGATCGGCACCCATCGTTTCCGGCTACTGCCGGATGGTGACAGATTCCGCGTTGTCAGTACGGCCAGCTACCAGGTCAAGTGGCTGTTTTTCACTGCTTACAGTTATCGTCATCGCGCCGAGGAGGTCTGGCAGGATGGCTGCCTGAGATCGATTGAATCAACCACGCTGGACGGCGGTAAGTCCTATGAATTACATGGTGAACCTTCAGAGGGTGGTATGCGCCTGGTGGTCAACGACAGCGTCAACGACTATCCCCAGAACTGTATTCGCTCGTTCGCTTACTGGGATTCTTCGCTGCTGGAACAGACCCGGTTACTCAATCCCCAGACCGGCGAACTGGAGCCGGTAGAGCTGTTGGATAAGAGCCCGGAACAACCCGCCTGGCTGCCGGTTACTGCGGCGACCAAACTGCGCCTCAGTACCCGGAAGATGCCCATCGATCTCTGGTACAGCCAGGATGGCCGCTGGTTGGCTCTGGAGGCCAGACTGGAAAGCGGTCAGGTTGTGCGCTACCTTCCACTGCCAACGACGGTCGATCTGCAGGAACTTGCCGGGGAATTCTGATATGAAAATTGCCGTGATTGGTGCTGGTATCGCCGGCAATGTTGCCGCCTATCATCTGAGCCGTGATCATGCAGTGACCGTTTTTGAGGCCAATCAGTATCTGGGCGGCCACAGCCATACCCACGATATTGACATTGGCGGTCAATCCTTGCAGGTGGATACCGGTTTCATTGTCTTTAATGACCGGACCTACCCCAATTTCATTGCACTGCTTCGAGAACTGGGTGTGTGCTGGCAGCCTGCGGATATGAGCTTCAGCGTCCATTGTGAAAGGTCCGGATTTGAATATGCCGGCACCAACCTCAATACCCTGTTTGCCCAGCGCATCAACCTGTTGCGACCGTCATTTTATTTTTTCCTGCGGGATATTCTGCGTTTCAACCGGGAGGCCCAGGCTCTGCTCGACCGCCCTGATAACAGTATCAGCCTTGCCGATTTTCTCCGTGATTGCGGCTTTGGCCAACGCTTTATCGACCAGTATATCCTGCCGATGGGCGCCGCTATCTGGTCAATGAATACTGAACAGATGCTGGCTTTTCCAGCAGTCTTCTTTCTGCGTTTTTTCTCCAACCACGGTCTGCTTTCAGTCAATGACCGGCCACAGTGGTACGTGATTAAAGGCGGATCCAGGGCTTATGTCGAAAAACTGACTGCCCGGTATGCTCAGGGTGTCCACAAGGGCACGCCGGTAACGGCGGTCCGGCGCTTTGCTGACTTTGTCGAAGTCGTCTGTGCCGACTTCCGCCAGCGCTTTGACGCGGTATTTATGGCCTGTCACAGCGATCAGGCCCTGGCCCTGCTGGCCGACCCTTCCCTGGCGGAGACCGCCGTACTGAGTGCCATTCCCTACCAGAAAAACAATGCCATCCTGCACACGGACCAGGGATTGTTGCCCCGGCGGCGACGTGCCTGGTCCAGCTGGAATTACCGACTGCCGGTGAAAAAATCCGATGCCGCCACCGTGACCTACCACATGAATCGGCTGCAATCCCTGACGTCACCGGTGGAGCTCTGTGTCACCCTCAACAGCCATGTGGATATCCCCGAGGCCAGCATTTTGAAGACCATGAGTTACTCCCATCCGGTCTTTACCCGCGAGGGCGTTGCAGCTCAGCAGCGCCAGGGAGAAATCAACGGCCAGCATCGTACTTTCTACTGTGGTGCCTACTGGCGCTACGGTTTTCACGAAGATGGTGTGGTCAGCGCCCTCGATGCCCTGCAACACTTCAATCAATGGTTGAACGTCAGTGAACAGCTGCCTGTACGTCGGGTGGGTTAACCACCGCAGGTTGGTACCCAGGGAACACCGATTTCAATACCGGTTGTGTCTCGCCTACCTTGATCTTGAGGAAATTTCGTCTATTTTTGAAAAGATGCCCGGTTGTTCCAGTCGCTGGCCGGCGCCTTTCCGGTTTCGACGTCGAGATCACATGGGCGATGAAAATGTGCCCCTGGCGGATGCCGTTCGGTCCCGGGTACTAGAAGTGACGGGGAACTGTCCTGAAGGGCCGATCCGGCTGTTGACCGGCCTCGGCTTTCTCTGGCAGCGATTTAATCCGGTCAGCTTTTATTACTGTTTTGACACTTCCGGAGAGCGATTGCACTATGTGGTGGCGGAGGTGACAAACACGCCCTGGGGAGAACAATACAGTTATGTGCTGGATGCCAGGCAACAGTTGCATGGTGACGGGAATTCCTCTGTCGAGGCTGGCGCACTTGTCGAGACTGCCGCACTACGGTTCGTCACCGAAAAGAGATTCCACGTGTCGCCATTCCTGCCCATGGACCTGGTCTATTACTGGAAAATTTTGCCTCCTGGAGAGCAACTGGCGGTGGCTATCACCGAAAGAAGAGCAGCAGTAACCGTATTCCATGCGGGCATGTCGCTGCAACGGCAACCGTTATCCGGTCTGATGCTGGCCAGGAATTTCATTCGTGTGCCAATGGTGACAATGAAAATTGTCGCCACCATCTACTGGCAGGCATTTCGGCTCTGGTTGAAAGCCACACCCTTTTTTTCGCACCCTGCCACTGACACTGGAGAATCGAAGTGAATCTGACCAAACAATTCCGGTTGCTGGAAACCAATCCCTCTCTGCTGCAGGGAAGATTCCTGGAACGGCTTGCCCGAAAAGGCCTGCTGGCCAAGCTGGTCAATCTGAGCCGGGGCCAGTTGTTAATCATTGACGGCGAGCAGTCATGGCGATTTGGTGCGATCACCCCGGCTTTTCCTGTGCCGGTGGTGCTGGAAGTGCTGAATCCGGCCTTTTATCCGGAAGTGGCCTTCGGTGGCACCATCGGCGCAGGGGAGTCCTACATGCTTGGCTACTGGCGCTGTAACAGTGTCACTGATCTGGTCCGGCTGATGGTTTGTGATCGGCAGGTGATGGAGGCCATGGAAGGGGGTATCGGACGATTTCTGGCGCCTCTTAACCAGCTGTTTCATCGCTGGCATCGAAATACCCTTAACGGCAGCCGTCGCAACATATCGGCCCACTACGATCTCGGAAATGCCTTTTTCCAGCAGTTTCTGGATCCCACCATGATGTATTCCTGTGGGGTCTTTGAAGAACCGGCGCATACCATGGAGCAGGCGTCGTTCGCCAAGCTGGAACGGATTTGCCGCAAACTCGATCTGAAACCCGAGGATCATGTGCTGGAAATTGGTAGTGGCTGGGGTGGCTTTGCCATTTATGCCGCCGGGCACTATGGCTGCAGGGTGACTACCACTACCATTTCGGAGGCACAGTACCAACTGGCCCGGGAACGTGTCGCCAGCGCCGGACTCGGTGATCGTATCACCCTGTTGAACAGGGATTTTCGCGAGCTGGAAGGCCAGTTTGACAAGCTGGTATCTATTGAAATGATTGAGGCTGTCGGCGAACAGAATATCGGGGTTTTCTTCGAAATCTGTAATCAGCGGCTTAAACCCCAGGGCAAGATGTTATTGCAGGCAATTACCATCGCCGATCAGCTCTACGATAGTTACCGCAAGTCGGTGGACTTTATACAACGCCATATCTTTCCCGGCGGCTTTCTGCCTTCACTGTCATCAATGGCGGTCTCCGTCGCCGAAAGAACCGATATGCGCCTGTTCCACCTGGAAGATATCGGACCTCACTACGCCACTACCCTGAGTCGCTGGCGCCAGGCCTTTTTTGATAACCTCGGGGAGATCAGGGCGATGAATTACCCGGCGGAATTTATCCGCATGTGGGAGTTCTATTTTTGTTACTGCGAGGGAGGCTTTATCGAACGGTCGCTGGGGACCGTTCAGATGTTGCTGGTCAAATCCGGTGATCGCTCGGCACCGGTGCTTCGCGTCTAGTCGGGGTTTCGATTGTCGAGCGGCCAAGTTCCCTGTGCCGGGTAAGCGCGCCCGGCGACAGTGAGAGACCTTGTGCTGGCTGTTGCTACGCAACCTTCGCCGCCACAAGTGCAAAACCCTCGAGCATTCGTTTCCGTTTGTTTGAGGCATGTCTGCCATTCGGGTATACACTTTAGATAGCGTTATCGGCGCCTGGGGTCGTGGTAGAGCCTGAACAGGTTCCGATGTACACCAACACCAGTTACTGATTCGAAGACAGAACATGTCCATAGAGGCCCTGAAAACCGACAACAACTCTCCCGCCGTCCACGTCCGGTTGCAACCCGCTTCAGAAGATATCTGGGACCGAAAATACCGCCTCAAGGACAAGCTGGGAAATCCGCTGGATGACAGTATCGACGGTACCTACCGTCGGGTTGCCAGGGCTCTGGCAGATGTCGAACAGGAGGATCGCAAGGAAAAATGGTATCAGCGTTTTCTATGGGCCCTGCGCAACGGCGCGATTCCCGCCGGCAGGATCATTGCCAATGCCGGCGCGCGGGAGCACAAGCCGGCAACTTCCACCGTCAATTGCACGGTATCCGGAACCATCCCGGATTCCATGAAAGGCATCCTGGAGAAGAACCTGGAAGCGGGTTTGACCCTGAAGGCTGGCTGCGGCATCGGTTTCGAGTTTTCCACTCTTCGACCCCGGGGGGCTTATGTCAGCGGTGCCGGTGCCCATACCTCCGGCCCTCTCTCCTTCATGGATATCTTCGACCGCATGTGTTTTACAGTGTCATCTGCCGGTGGCCGACGCGGCGCCCAGATGGGCACTTTTGACATCAATCATCCGGATGTGGTGGATTTCATACGGGCGAAACGCGTGGATGGCAGGCTCAGGCAATTCAATCTGTCACTGCTGATCACCGAAGAATTCATGGAAGCGGTCAAGGCCGATGCCGACTGGCCGCTCTCCTTTCCGCTCACAGCCAGGGAAGTGGAACTGGGCAATATCGACCTCACCGACGAATCCCGGGTCATCTGGCGCCAGTGCCCGCCGGGCGGCGATTATGTCACTGATAAGGTCGGCAGGGCGGCCTGCCGAATCTATCGGACCGTCCAGGCCGGCAAGCTCTGGAACGTGATCATGACCTCAACCTACGATTTTGCCGAACCCGGCTTTATCCTGATCGACAAGGTTAATGAACTCAATAACAACTGGTTTTGCGAAACAATTCGGGCCACCAATCCCTGTGGTGAGCAGCCCCTGCCACCCTATGGCAGTTGCCTGCTGGGTTCGGTAAACCTGACACGTTTTGTGTGCAATCCCTTTACTGACAAGGCCAGCTTTGACTGGGCCAGCTACCGTGAGGTTGTGGCGGTCTTTACTCGCATGCTGGATAACGTTGTCGAGATCAATGGACTGCCCCTGGAGCAACAGCGTCGTGAAATCAGCTACAAGCGTCGTCACGGTATGGGATTTCTGGGACTGGGATCGGCCATGGTCATGTTGCGCCTTCGATACGGCAGCCGGGAATCCCTGGAATTTACCGAGCAGGTCAGCCGCGAGATGGCCCTGGCCGGCTGGCGTATCGGTGTCGAGCTGGCCGAGGAAAAGGGACCGGCTCCGATCATGGATGATGAATTTGAAGTCACTGATGCCATGCTGCGCCAGCGCCCCGAGATGGTCGCTGATGGTTACAGGTCGGGTGACCGGGTCAAGGGCAGGGTGTTGCATGCCCGCTACAGCCGCTATATGCAGAAAATTGCTGACGCGGAGCCGGAGATCACTGAAGCCATTGCTAACACAGGCTGTCGTTTCAGCCACCATACTTCCGTAGCGCCCACGGGTACCATTGCCCTGTCATTGGCCAACAACGCCAGCAATGGCATAGAACCCAGTTTTGCCCATCACTATGCCAGGAATGTCATTCGTGAAGGCCGGAAATCAAAACAGAAGGTCGATGTTTTTTCCTACGAGCTGCTCGCCTACAGGGAGTTGATTAATTCCTCGGCCATGCCCAGCAGCGACAGGCCCGGTGAACAACTTCCCGATTACTTTGTCTCCAGCGAAACGATTCCTCCCCGTCAGCATGTCGATGTTCAGGCAGCAGCGCAGCGCTGGGTGGATTCCTCAATATCCAAAACCATCAACGTTCCCACTGATTTTCCGTTTGAAGAATTCGAAGATATTTATCTTTATGCTTACGAAAATGGTCTCAAGGGTTGTACTACTTTTCGCTTCAATCCCGAGGCGTTTCAGGGTGTGCTGGTCAAGGATAAAGACCTGGAGAATACGATTTACCAGTTTACCCTTGAGGACGGAACCGTCGTTGAACTCAAGGGCAATGAACAGGTGGAGTACGACGGTGAGGTGCACACGGCGGCCAATCTTTTTGATGCCCTGAAGGAAGGTTACTACGGAAAATTCTGAACCTATGACCACGAAGATCGAAAAAAGGATAGTCAGCTACAAGGTCAAGAATGAAGCGGAACCGGTAAAGACTTCTGCCGCGGCAGTACCGGGGGATCATCTCGAGCGGGCTGTCGAGCAGATGGATGAAAACGTTACCCGCCCGGAGGTCCTTCACGGGTCGACCTACAAGATCAAGACCCCATTATCGGATCATGCCTTGTATATCACTATCAATGACATCGTCCTGAACGCCGGTACAGACCACGAGCAGCGCCGACCCTTTGAGGTCTTTATCAATTCCAAGAACATGGACCACTTTCAGTGGGTCGTCGCCTTGACGCGGGTTCTCTCTGCAGTATTTCGCAAGGGCGGGGACTGCACCTTTCTGGTGGAGGAAATGAAGGCGGTTTTTGACCCTAAAGGAGGCTATTTCAAAAAGGGTGGCAAGTTCATGCCATCACTGGTCGCAGAAATTGGCGACGTTCTGGAAACCCACATGAAGAGCATCGGCTTGCTGGGTGCACCGGAAATCAGCGAGCACCAGCAAAAAATCATGGATGAAAAGCGTGCTCAATACGAAAATCGCAAAAGTCGAGAAAATGCTGGCAACAGTTATCCGGAAGGCGCGCAACTCTGTACCAGGTGTATGACCAGGGCCATGATTCTCATGGACGGCTGCATGACCTGTCTCAGTTGTGGTGAGTCCAAGTGCGGTTAGGCCAAGTGCCGTTAGGCCAAGCGCAGTTAGACCAGTTCATGAATGATTCCGGCACTTGGTGCATGAGGGTTGGCGCATAAGCGAAAGATAAAAAAAGGCGGGGTTACCCCGCCTTTTTGTGCTGCATGCAGTGCGCTGGATCGCGATGATTAAATCAGGCCGTGGGCTTTTTAGCCCTTGGAGCAGCCTTTCGCGCTGCGGGTTTGGCTGCCGGTTTTTTGGCCGCGGGTTTTTTCGCCGGGGTCGGAGTTGCTGCAGCTGATGGGAACATATCTCCCGCCGCTTTTTTGGCCGACGCAACAAATTCCTCGGAAACTTTTTGAATCTGGCTGACCAGGTCGTTATCCAGATCATGGAGTTCCTTCAGTTCCTCCTGTAGCGATTCCCAGGCTTTTGTGTTTTCCTCATAGAGTTCCTGCAATTTATTGCGCAGGACTTCCTCAAAGTTGACATTGCTTTCAAAGGCCTCGGTAAAACTCTTGGCTCCTGATATTTGCTGGAAACTGTTTACTCTGGCTTCTGCCAGGTCCGAGAAAACGGTGGTGTTGCGTTTCACCAGATCCTCAAAGTATTTGGTCTGTGCTTCCCAAGCCTTGAGATTGGATTTAGCGGCTTTCTCAAAATATTCCTGAAACTTTTGCGGATCGAAATCCAGCGCCATAACGAGCCTCCGTCTGTTTTGATTAATGAATAGCTTTGTGCGACGCACAACAAACCCGTAACTTTATCGGGACAATTGTTGCAAGTCAATATAAATTGGTATTGAAAAGTAAATAAATGGAAATAAAAAACAACTGCTTATGCGCAATATTGGACGGCCCGGCTGCCTCTGTCAAATTTCTACCAATGGTGCCCGGACAGGTAACAGGAATCTCCCCGACGCCTCCTCGCCGAGAGCCGCTTTAGATCAGGCATCTTTGATGGTTTTTGACAGGATATTCGATGGGCTGGGATATCCCTGTCTGTCCCGATTTTGGTGTCGAGGTCGCTACCTCCGGTCAGAGAAGAGTTGGTCCTGCCCTGGCCGGCTCTATTGCCTGACGGCAGCCAGTCAAGTTTCAGTGACTCTCTGTGCCATGACCTGTACCTTGACGAGTACGGCCGTACCTTGACGATAACGGTGCTGTCAGCGGCAGAGAACTCTTCCATTTGGCCTTGAAGTCTTTTCGGCTGTGGTCCTGGTGCTATTGAGACTGCCCTGATTTTTTGCAGAGGCTATTGCAAAAGCTATCCAGCATTTCCTGTCACTTATTAATCGAGACATGGTTCAGGTCAACTTGTGTGACGCAGGGGTCGCTTATGCCCCTGCGTTCGGGAACCCGGCATCAAGAGTGGGGATGCAGTGCACAAATTTTTTATTCCCCTATAATCAGCAATAGATGGTTGGCCCGGGATCTGGAGTGTAAATTCAGGTTATTTGATCAAGATTGCCGGAAATTCATGCAGTAGGGGTTTGACCTGGTTGTGTATATAATGGTCGTCTCATGAACGTACGCAGGTATCAACATTGCATATTCTCAAGAAATATCCCAATCGACGTATCTACGACACCGAGAAGAGTTGTTACATCACCCTTCATGATGTCCGCAAGATGGTCATGGCCAGAGAGCCATTCCAGGTAGTTGACTCCAAAAGTGGTGAGGACCTTACACGTGCTGTCCTGATGCAGATTATTGCCGAGATGGAGAATGACGGACACCCCACCCTGCTCACCAACAGGGTGCTGGAAGAATTGATCTGTTTCTACGGTGACAAGATGGTTGGTATGCTTGGACCCTTCATTGAGAAGCAAATTGTCGGATTCCTGAGTCAGCAGGAAGCGCTGAGGGAGCATTTTCGCCAGGTAGCCTCCGGGGGTGCGCCTCCAGCCGCCCAGGCCCCGCCCATGGGTCTGTTTACCGGCAACGCTGCGATGCCGTCACCGGACCAGTTCATCGAACAAATGTCAAAGCAGTACCAGCAGTTATTTCAGCCTTTTTCGGTCAAGACCAAATCCAAGTCCAGCAAGAGCAAAAGCGATGCCGAACAGGAAGAAAAAAGCTAGTTTTGCTTGACCAATTCACCGGATTTGAAAATCTCATCTGCCACAGGCCTTGCGGGAAGCCTGTCCCATTCCCTTTGTCCTGTCCCTACCGGGCAGTGATTCAGGGACTGTGGTTTTCGCTGCAGTGCCCTGTATACCAGTCCGGAGAAAAGCAGGAGAATTTATCCGAAAATGTCCACAGTTTTCTTCGGGCGCATACACCTCCAGTCTGCACTTTAACCGGGAGGCGAGGGCATCTTTTTATAAAAAGAATTCGCGTTTGAATTCAGAATTCCAGATTTTCCCTCAGATAGCGGAACAGCTTTCGGCTACAGGATGGCGGCTTTCCCTCTGACTGCTCCCTGCAGGCGAGTCGAACCAGTTGTCGTAGCTGTTGTCGATCCAGTTGAGGGTTTTCCCGCACCAGTGGCTCGATGAATTCGTCGCCGCCGGCGATCAGGCTATCCCGCAGTTTTTCCAATTTGTGGAAATGCTGACGAAAGAACTGATCCTGATCATTCAGGTGCTGAATGGCACTGGCAATTTTTTCATGGTCCTCCTTCCTCATCTGCTTGCCGATAAACTGCAACTGGCGCCGCAACGCTTCACGTTGCTTCAGACGCCTGGCCAGGGCCAGCGCCTCCCTGAGATCCTCAGAAAGCGGGATATCAGCAAGTTTGGCCTCTGGCAGGTCCAGCAGGGATTTGCCGAGGTCCTGCAGGGCAGCCATTTCTCTTTTTCGGGCCGACTTGCTGGAGGCCTGGTCACCATTGTTCAGTTCATCGGTAGTCTGATTCATGTCATACAAAGAAAATACTGGCCAGGCCTAGAAAGGAAAGAAAGCCGACTACATCGGTAATGGTGGTCAGGGCAACACTGCCCGCCAGTGCCGGATCGATTTTTGCCTTTTTCAGTATCACTGGCAGAGCGGCACCCGCCAGGGCGGCAGTGAGCAGATTTATTACCATGGCGGCGCCGATGATCAGGCCGATCAGGTAACTGTGAAACCACAGGGTAGCTACAGCGCCGATTACCACCGCCCAGAGCACGCCATTAATAATCCCGACAATGAACTCCTTGCTGAGCAGCCACTTGAGATTGCTTGGGCTGACTTGTCCCAGCGCAAGGCCGCGAACGACCACGGTCAGGGTCTGGCTGCCGGCAACGCCACCCATACTGGCAACAATGGGCATGAGGATGGCGAGCGCCACAACTTTATCCAGAGTCGCTTCAAACAGATTGATTACCGCAGAGGCCAGTATCGCGGTCAGGAGGTTGAGCCCCAGCCATACGGCTCGCCTGGGAGCGGAGCGAATCACCGGTGTGAAGGTTTCCTCTTCATCACTGAGTCCCGCGAGGCCCATTAGCGAGTGGTCCGCATCTTCCAGAATGACATCGACAACGTCGTCGATGGTGATCCGTCCCACCAGTCTCGAGTGCTCGTCGATCACGGGCGCGGAAACCCAGTTGTGTCGCTCAAACAGATGGGCCACATCCGAGTCCGGCATACTGGCCGGAATCGCCTCGACGTCGGTAACCATCACTTCCCGCACGGTGATGTTCGGGCTGCTGGTGAGCAATTTCCTCAGGGGCAGGGTGCCCAAAAAAATATCCTTGCGGTTGACAACAAACAGGCTGTCGGTGACTTCGGGAATTTCTTCGTGGCGGCGAAGATAACGCAATACCACATCCACGGTCAGGTCTGGCCTGACGGTGATGGTATCCGTATTCATCAGACCGCCGGCGGTGTACTCCCCGTAGGAAAGGACAGATTCGACACGTTGTCGATCCTGTTCCGACATCGCCTCCAGGACTTCCGGGATTACCTCCTCCGGCAAGTGCTGCAGGATATCCGCGACGTCATCTGCATCCAGCCCCTCGAACAGGGCTGCCATCTCCTCACTGTCCTTGTCCCGAAGAAAGTCGTTGCGCAGTTCCTCATTGAGTTCTCCGAGGACTTCGCCGGCAAATTCGGTATCCAGCAGTTCCCACAGAATCTGCCTGGCCTTTGGTGGCGCAGTCTCAATATGGTGGGCTATGTCGGGAATGGACAGATTATTGAGGTTGTGAGCCAACCGGTTCAGGGCAGCTGTATCAAGAGTCTGGTCGATTCTTGGTAGCAGTGATAATTGGTTTGTCCCTTTGACCACCCTGACTGGCTCCGGCTCTATTGGCAAAATCGCAATGGGCCGTAGTGTATGTTAGACAGGGTAGCGGTTCTACTTTTCTTCGCCGAATCGGTTCTCAATCAGGGTGAGTACGGCCTCATATGCATCGTCCTCGTCGTCCCCGTGAAACTGGAAAGAGAGGGTGGTTCCCTTGCAGGCGGCGAGCAGCATCAGTGACATCACGCTTTTGGCATCCACCATTTTGCCATTGCGACCGGTGCGAATAGTGCAGGCAAAACGCCCGGCCGTCGACGCCAGCTTGGTGGCTGCTCTGGCGTGAAGACCCAGCTGGTTGATGATGGTAATGTCTTTTTCAATCATGAGAGGTCCAGTTCCCGGTGCTGCAACTGGACATTGGGGTACTCCTGCCGGAAATGATCGGCAAGGCGTCGGCTGATATAGACTGACCGGTGCTGACCGCCGGTACAACCGATGGCTATGGTCAGGTAGCTTCGATTGCTGGCAATAAAGCGGGGCAACCAACGGGTGATGAAACCGATCAGGTCCGCCAACATGGCTGCCACGTCAATCTGTGATTCGAGGAAGTCAATCACGGGTTGTTCCAGGCCGGTGAAGTGCCTGATTTTTGTTACCCAGTAAGGATTGGGCAGACAGCGGACATCGAAGACAAAGTCTGCATCCACCGGTACCCCGTGTTTGAATCCAAAAGAAAGAAACTGGATTGCCGTATCGCCCGGGCTGTCTGGCGTGATATGTTTCTTGATCAGGTCGCGCAACTGATGCAGGGTCATGTTGCTGGTGTCAATCCGGCGTGTTGCCATGATGGATATCGGTTCGAGCAGGTTTTTCTCCATCTCCACGGCCTGCTTCAAATCGATTTTGTCAGAGCTGAGGGGGTGTTTTCTGCGAGTCTCGCTGTACCTTCTGATCAATACCGGTGTTCTAGAGTCGAGAAACAGTATCTCCGATTGGATGCCGCTCTCGTTCAGCTTTGCCAGAATCTGCGGAAATTCCTTCAGGCCGCCCAGAGAGTTGCGGGCATCAATGCCGATAGCAATCTTGCCGGAACAGCCTGTTTCTTTAATTTGATCAAACAGCGCTGGCAACAGCACTGCCGGCAAATTGTCGATACAGGTAAAACCCATATCCTCCAGGACATGAAGCGCGGTGGTTTTACCAGAGCCTGAACGTCCACTGACCACGACCAGGCGCATCGACTTGGGATCGGCCATAGTCAATCCAGGGATACCGCCTTTTCATACAGCGACTGATCTGACTTTGCCGAGCGCAGGCTTAGTCTGACATTTTTATCCTGCAAAAGTCCCGCTATAGCCTGGAGGGCCTCCAGGTGTTCGTCCTGCTGTTCCTGAGGAACCACAAGGGCAAATACCAGGTCCACGGGATCGCCGTCGATTGCGTCAAAATCGATCTGGTCGTGTAGCCTGAGCAGGGCGCCAGTGATTTTCTCTATGCCCTCCACCCGGCAATGGGGAATGGCGACACCAAAACCGATGCCTGTGCTGCCGAGGCGTTCCCGGCTCAGCAGTTGCTGATAAATGGCATCGGCGGTGGCTGTATCGTCGACGTCGCTGAGCAGAGTGGCCAGAAATTCGAGTACACGTTTCTTACTGATTCCCGGCGCGTTGTTGCGAGTGTGCGCCGGGGACAGAATGTCGGAAACTTTCATTGTCGGGTACTAGTGTCCCCGGTTTTTTTCTTTGTGTCGGATCAACTGCCGGTCCAGTTTGTCGGTCAGAATATCAATGGCGGCGTAGAGGTCCTCGTGTTCCGAGTTGGCAAAAAACTCAGCGCCGCTGACATGGACAGTGGCTTCGGCTTTTTGGATCAGTTTGTCCACCGACAGAATCACGCTGGTGCTGGTGATACGGTCATGGTGTCTTTCTAGGCGGGATAGTTTGTTGACTACGTAATCGTGGATCGGGGAAGTAATATCGAGGTGGTGACCGCTTATATTTAATTGCATAGAGCTCTCCTTCTATTACCTTGGCTTGAGTGTTAGAGGTTTTGTTTATAGCGCTTGCGTTCGCTTGAAGTGGGAATTCCCAATCCCTCGCGATACTTGGCCACCGTCCTGCGCGCGACTTGAATCCCCTGGTCTTCAAAAAGGGCGGCGATCTTGTTGTCGCTCAGGGGCTTGGCAGGATTTTCAGTACCTATCATTTTTTTCAGCATAGCGCGAATTGCCGTTGATGAACATTCGCCGCCGGCCGCGGTGCTGACGTGACTTGAAAAAAAGTATTTGAGTTCAAAAATACCCTGTGGGGTATCGATGTATTTCTGCGTCGTGACACGGGAAACTGTAGATTCGTGCAGGTCCAGCTGCTGGGCGACATCAGCCAGAACCAGGGGCCGCATTGATTCGGGTCCCCGTTCCAGAAAATTTCTTTGCATCTCAACGATGCAGCTGGCGACTCGCAAAAGGGTTTCGTTACGGCTTTCCAGACTTCGCAGAAACCAGCGGGCCTCCTGTAACTGATTGCGCAGATAGGTATTGTCGGCACTGTCATCCGCCCGCCGTACCATGCTGGCATAGTTGGTATTGATACCCAGTCTGGGGGTCACTTCGGCGTTGAGGCTGACTTCCCAGCGATCGTTGACTTTTCTGACTCGAACATCCGGCACTACATATTCCACTTCACTGCTGTGAATGTGTTCACCCGGTCTTGGCGATAGGGTCTGAATCAGGCGAATAGCCGAATCCAGCTCTGCGTCTGTGAATCCGGTTTTGCGGCGAAGCAGGGGGAAATTCCTTTCGGCCACCAGACTGAGA
The DNA here is from genome assembly GCA_003235325.1 of Gammaproteobacteria bacterium. GTDB lineage: Bacteria > Pseudomonadota > Gammaproteobacteria > Pseudomonadales > Porticoccaceae > SZUA-272. The sequence continues at coordinate 66,318 of QJWQ01000150.1, forward strand.
TGCTGATCGGCCAGCAGCATGGCCTGTTGCAGAAACGGGGTGTCCGGGGAAAACTGTCCCAACTGAATCATCAGGCTTTCCCTGAGGTCGCGGGCGCCGATACCCGGGGGATCGAACTGCTGGATTCGGTGCAGTACTGCCAGCACCTCATCCAGTTCGATATCCCGATCGGCCAGGCTCGAATGAATATCTTCGGCAGGAATTTCAAGAAAGCCATCGGTATTGATGGCGTCGATCAGGGCAAGAGCGATGTGGTGGTCTACCTCTGACATCGGGGTCAGATTAAGCTGCCAGAGCAGATGATCTTGAAGTGATTCGGTGACTGAATGATAGCTGTCAAAATCCTGGCCTTCGCCGGCCGAGGAGCCGGAGGATGGAGAGCCGGCCGTTGGATAGATATCATCCCACTTGGCATCGACGGGCAATTCGTCAGGGATGGGCTTATCCCAGTCTTCCTGTGCAATCGGGGTAGCTTCATCCTGAACCGATTTGCTGGTTTCCTCTGGCTTGGCATTCTCCAGTTCTTCAGCCAGGTCGAGCAGGGGATTTGAATACAAGGCCTGCTGGATTTCCAGATGCAGGTCAAGGGAGGACAGTTGCAACAGCTTGATGGCCTGCTGCAGCTGTGGCGTCATGGTCAGCTGCTGGCCGATTTTCAGTTGAAGGGTTTGTCTCATTAAATACTGCAGTTCTCTGAGTTCTACATGTTGTCAGTGTAGTCTCGAGAGTCATGGCAGGCAATAAGTCTCGCATGAACCAGCGCAATATTCAGGCAATATTTATGCCTTTTTTTAAAAAAGCGGGAATTGCCTCGGAACAACGCTAGAGAGTAAAGTTTTCACCCAGATATATCTCCCTGACTTTGGCGTCTTCGAGGATGGCCTCAGGCCGACCCTGGGCAATTACCCGGCCTTCGCCGACAATATAGGCTTTTTCGCAAATGTCCAGAGTCTCCCTAACGTTGTGATCAGTAATCAACACACCGATCCCCTTATCCCGCAGATGTCGCACTATCATCTTGATGTCGTTAACCGAGATGGGATCAACCCCGGCGAAGGGTTCATCCAGGAGCACAAAGGATGGTTCCATAGCCAGTGCCCGGGCAATTTCCACTCGCCGGCGCTCGCCCCCGGACAGGCTCATACCCAGGGACTCGCGAATATGGGTAATGTGGAATTCCTGTAGCAGGTTTTCCAGTTTTTCCCGGCGCTGGGCCCTGGAGAGTTCCTTTCGTGTTTCCAGGATAGCCATGATGTTGTTCTGGACGCTGAGTCGGCGAAAAACAGAGGCTTCCTGGGGAAGATAACCAATACCGCAACGGGCTCGACCATGCATGGATAGGTCAGTCAGGTCCCTGTCGTCAATGGCCACACTGCCGTCATCCTGAGGCACCAAGCCGACAATCATATAGAAACAGGTGGTCTTTCCTGCACCGTTGGGACCCAGCAGGCCGACTATCTGTCCGCTGGCAACCTCAAGGGATACGTCATTGATAATTTGACGTTTTTTGTAACTCTTGGCCAGGTGATTGGCTTTCAGCAGTGCCATTATTCCGCTTCCTTTTGCTGGCTGGGAGGAATAAACATCTGTATCCGCTGCTTGCCGCTGATGTCACCCCTGGCATTGACCATTTCTTTTTTCAGATCGTAGTCAATCCGGTCTCCCCGAAGGGTGGCGCCGTCCTGCTCCAGGCTGGCGTTATCGACCAGTTGAATAATGTCTGTCTCCAGGTGATATTCAATGGTATTGGCCCGAGCTATGACCAGACCGTCCTCGTCATTGGGCAGTTGCTGGTAATAGGCGGGAACGCCGGAACAAATGATCTTGCTTACTTTCTTGCCAATGGTGATTACGGTGACCTTGTCTGCCGTGATGTGGATAGTACCCTGGTTGATGACGACATCACCCTCGTAGACGGTCAATCCTTTCTTGTCGTCCCGCATGGCGCGATCCGAGAAGATTTCTATTGGCTGTTTGCGGTCCGTGGGTAGCGCCATCAGGCTCTGACAACACAGCAGCATTGTCGCGGCAACCAGGAGGAATATTGCCTTACTGGCCATATTGGTATCCCTTGACATCTTCCAGCATTAAATAAACCTGGTTCTCCAGATCTGCCTTCATTCCTCGGGCTGTGGTCTTGCCCGTGGGTGAGGTGAAATTGACCAGGCTACTGGTTTTGGCTTCATTGGTGTCAGGAAAATAGCTGATTTCACTGGTATGAAATTCATTCTTGCCATTTTCCAGCGGCTGCCAGGCATAGACATTGCCGCTCATGACAATCTCGCCGCCGGCCTTGACCGACTCTACCCGAAGCGATTGAAAGTGCCAGGATTCGGTAGATGCAGGTCGTGAGATCAGTGCGGGGCGATCCATTTCAAAGCGATCGCCAGTCTTGAAATAGCGACCCTGGCTGGATCTGAGAATGTAGGCCAGCGTACCGTCGTTCTCGAATTTTCTCGTGACGGTGTTATTCATGTAGCTGCTCGCCTTTGGCAGCTCCTCCGCTGGTGTTTCGGATTTGCTGCGGATAAAGATTTCGGGGGGCGAGTCCCAGAACACCACAAACACAGCGGCGCCGGCGACAACCAGAAACAACATGATCAAATTCTTCATCTACAGGTACGTTGCAACCAGGTCTGCCAGTTTGTCCTGAGCGTCAAGTATGAATTCCGCTGCCTCCCTGACTGCACCCTGTCCCCCCGGTCGCAGGGATCGCCAGAGGGCGTGCTCGGCGACAATGTTGCTGCCATTGGCCACAGTCATACCCAGGCCGACCTGCCTGATGGCGGCAAGATCAGGAAGATCGTCGCCAATATAGGCAATGGCCTCCAGGTCCCAGGAACGCTGTCCGGCGAGTTCGTCCAGAGCTGCAAGTTTGTCTTCACGGCCCTGAACGACCGTTTCAATGCCCAATTCCGCAGCCCGTCGTGCCAGAAGTTTCGAAGTGCGGCCGGTGATAATGCCCACCTCAATGCCGCTTCGCTGTAGGAGCTTGATGCCGAGGCCATCCTGGATATGAAAGGCCTTTAATTCGACTCCATCCTCGGCATAGTAGAGACGGCCATCAGTCAGAACGCCGTCAACATCCATGATAAACAGTTTTACCCTCCGTGCCGCCAGTTGTGCTCGATTGTTCTGGTTCATTTCAGACAACTCCTGCACGCAGGATATCGTGCATATGCAGAACCCCGATGGGGTGTTTGTTGTGAGCGACAATCAGGGCGGTAATTTTGTTATCCTCCATGATTCTAAGGGCTTCCGCCGCCAGCATATCCTTTTCCACGGTACGGCAGTTCGGATTCATCAACTGGCCGATGGCAGTGGCATTGATATCTATACCCTTGTCCACAGCCCGGCGCAGGTCGCCATCGGTAAAGATACCCAGCAGATTGTCTTCCTGGTTGACCACGGTGGTCATGCCAAAACCCTTGCTGGTCATTTCCAGCAAGGCGTTGCGCAAAGGTGTGTGCTCCCGAACCCTGGGCACTTCGGTATCAACATGCATGATATCTTCCACTTTCAGCAACAATCGCCGTCCAAGAGTGCCCCCGGGATGGGAAAAGGCAAAGTCCTCGGCAGTAAAGCCCCGGGCTTCCAGCAGGGCAATGGCCAGTGCATCGCCCATGACCAGAGTGACAGTGGTGCTTGAAGTCGGCGCCAGGTCCAACGGACATGCCTCCTGAGTAACACCGACATCCAGGTTGATCTCGGCGGCCTGGGCCAGAGGGGAAGCCCCATTGCCGGTCATGGCGATCAGCGGATTGCCCAAACGCTTGATCAGCGGCAACAGTGTGAGTATTTCGGCAGTCTTGCCGGAGGACGAGATGGCAATAACGACATCTCCGCGAGTAACCATGCCCAGGTCCCCGTGACTGGCTTCTCCAGGGTGAACGAAATAGGCCGGGGTGCCGGTGCTTGCCAGGGTTGCTGCTATCTTGCGGCCGATATGGCCGGATTTGCCCATGCCGGTGACAATGGTTCGTCCCTCGCACGCGAGGATAATCTCGCAAGCGGTGACAAAATTCTGGTCAATTCGGGAAGCGAGGACCTTGACCGCGTCGGCTTCCATCAGGACAGTTCGTTTGCCCGGTGTAATGAAATCGGTTTGCATCGTTATTATGGCACCCTTTTCAATAAGTATAACGGTAGCCGGTGTCGGGGTCAGCCTGTGGGAATCAGGATCAGGTAATAGCCGAGATAGAAAAGCAAAAATAGCCCTCCAGTCCGGCGGGACAGGCGGTGATTGTCGTTATTTCTGTTGAATCTGGCCCAGACAACAGCCAGCGTCAGCGCCAGCGTCAGAACAGCCATGGACAGGTAATCCCTTGAAAACACATGGGGTTCAAGTTGCAGGGGGAGGATAAGGCCGGCTATC